>NZ_JAOQKI010000016.1:0-55565 GCF_025567465.1 Roseburia amylophila | reverse complement strand
AAAATAACCTCCAAACTGAGTAATTTTATCTTACATCAGTTTGGAGGTTTACACAAACTTTGGGATGCTCCCTTATATTATGAAAGTGTGTTTCCTTTGATGAATAATATTTTGTTTGTAGTATATTATATTCTTTCGTTGATTACATTGCCGTTAATATACTTGAATCAAGATGTTCTCAATAAAATCGTGGCTATTTTAGGTTATTTAGCGTTGATACTTATTGTGGCAGTTATAAAAATTATAGATAAATTTATTCGTAATAAGAAATTCAGAAAAACACACTGGATGCGTTGTTTAGAAAAATTTACGCTGGATACATCAATATTTACTTATTTTCTAACGTCTATTGGGTATATGCTTGTTATTATGGACAAATTGTATTTTTGGTTAATATATATAATTATGTGTCTGATTTTGGTTGTTGCAGTTTATTATGATATTGTAAAACCGCTAATGAGAGAGAATGGTAGTGTTTCAGGAGGTACAATGAACTAATATGAGAAAATAATATTAGTTCAGGAAGGAAATTATATGGGGAATTATTTTGAGATTCATTACAATGCAATAAAATATCCCATAGATTCAGAAAAAAGCAGAGGATTACGAAATGCTCAATTAGGTGCAATTCACGCAATATCGTCTTTCTTTACACTTAATAAAAAGGATGCAGCTATTGTCATTATGCCGACAGGATCAGGAAAAACAGCTGTGCTTATGTTGACACCATATTTAATACGAAAACAACGAGTATTAGTTGTTACGCGGAGTAAAATGGTTTGTGGACAAATTGCAGAGGATTTTTCTGAACTTAGGACATTGTGTGTAGCTAATGTATTTAATACTTCAATAAAAAAACCTAACGTTTTTGAGCTGGAGCATTTGTATACCAAGGAGTATCAAAAAGACTTGGAGCAAGCAGATGTTATTGTTGCTACACCTAGTTGTGCACTCAGCCTAAGTGAATCTGATTGGGCGAAAGAGAATATTGATTTGGTGGAAGTTGATGAGGCTCATCATACCCCAGCTAAAACATGGCAACAGATATTGGTGAATTTATCTGCTGCAACGCATGTGCTGTTTACAGCAACACCGTTTAGGTTGGATCGAAAAGAGCTGTCAGGTGAAATAGTATATGATTATCCTCTTTCAAAGGCATACGAAGATGGTATTTTTGGCGAAATACAATATGTTCCTGTGGAAAGTGGAATGGATAATGATTTGTGCATTGCTAAAAGAGCTGAGGAGGTATTGCTGAATGATAGAAAAGCTGGGTATGAACATTATCTGATGGTACGTACGGATACTAAAGTAAGTGCTGAAAAACTGGAGGAGTTATATAAGGATAATACTTCATTGAAACTTTCAAAAGTGGATAGTTCAATGAGTAATTCAAAGGTTAAGCATATTTTGAAATTGTTGCGTTCTGGAGAACTGGATGGAATTGTGTGTGTAGATATGCTAGGAGAAGGCTATGATTTTCCTAATCTTAAAATTGCAGCAATACATGTTCCTCATAAATCGCTTGCGAGTACATTACAGTTTATTGGTAGATTTGCTCGGACAAATGCAAAGAATATAGGAAAGGCAAAATTTATTGCGGTAAATAATGAAGAATTAGAAATTGAAAACAATTTACTTTATTCTAAAGATGCTGTATGGCAGGATATGATCATTGGAATGAGTGAAGGAAAGAATAAAAGTGAACAGCAAAATAGAAATTATTATAAAGAATATGTTGTTGAAGATGAGCGTATTCTTGAAAATGTCCCTGTTCATGCAATCAGACCTAATTGTCATGTGAAAATCTATCGTTCTATGAGTTTTGATATAAATGCCGAATTTCCAGAGGTGTGTAACGTGGCAGGAAGAATATTAAGAAATAAACAAGAAAATACGGTAGTAGGAATTGGCTTGGAATATGTATCACCACTTTGGATGGGAAGTGGTGATAAGGTCAATCTTGAATATATTTTATATATAATACATTATCAAACACAAACTCATATGGTACATATATATTCACAGAAACATTCAGAAGCAATGTATGATGAATTGGTATCATCATTTTGTGATTCTTATGATCCGATACCAAAATCAGAAATATATAAAGTATTGGGAAAACTCAAAAACTTCGAGATTTTTAATTCAGGAATGCTGAGTAAGCAATCGCAATCAGGAGAATCATATAGAATAATGGCAGGTTCAGATGTGAGTGATGCAATTGATAAAGATTCGGGTAGAATGTATTCTGCGGGGCATGCATTTTGTAAAGCAGTAGATGATGCAGAAGGAGATATCACAATTGGATATAGTAGTGCTTCGAAAGTTTGGAGCAGTGCTTACAAAGACTTAAAAGATTATATACAGTGGTGTGATGGGTTGGGAAAGAAAATAGCAAATAAAGATATAAAAGTAAAAACAAATACAAATTTTGATTTTTTACCTCAGCCTAAAGCTCTTGTAGAATATCCGGAAGATATCTTTTATGCAGATTTTACTGCGGAAACATATAGTTGTGATCCTGTTATTAAGTATCGTAGAAAAGAGTCGGATTACGAGTGTTGCAGATTAACGGATGCGATGGTTGTGGTGAAAAATTGTGAGAAGACAAAAGTGTCAGTTGAGGTCTCGGTCGGAGAAATTTCAGAGAACTTGGAATGTGATATAAAAGCCAGATATAGAAGTTTGGGAAATAGATTTATTGTATGTTCAGGAAAAGAAGAAATATCAATGGACAAATTTCTCACGGAACAACCACTAATATATAAAACTGTAAAGGACATGACGATAACAGGCATTGATGTAATTGAAGGTGATTTTGAGAGCGAGTTATTTGACAGTAATATAATAGAAGGTATTGATTGGAAGCATTATGATACAAATTTAAAATTGGAATTTAGAAAAAATGACAGCGATACGAGGGTGTCAATTCAGGATGCATTATATAAAATTCTAGAAGCAGATGAAAAATTTAAATATATTATATACGACCATGGTTCAGGTGAAATGGCGGATTATATCACAATTTATGAGACAGATAATGAGTTGGTTGTCGAATTGTATCATGTCAAAAAAATGGGTTCATCATCTTATAACAATAGTGTTGGTGATGTATATGAAGTATCTGGACAAGCAATAAAGTCTGTAACATGGTTTACGACAAAAGGAAAGTTACTTGAAAAGTTCACGAGTCGTCATAATGCTGGGCATTGTATAGTGAAAAAAGGTGGAAATTTTAAGACCATGATAAAAGAGATAAAAACATCTGGAAAAGTATTACGAGGATGTATTTGCATAGTGCAACCGGGGATAAAGAAGAGTAAAGCTATACCAGATAGAATTCAAGAAGTGCTGGCAGCAACAGATTCATATGTTAAAAAAGCTGGCAAAGTTAATCGGCTTAGAATAATGGGGAGCATTTAAAATAATGATAACGGGGATAGGATATATCTCGCCAGTCGCAAAAGAAGTCTGCAACTGGTGAGATAAGAATTATGTTGTTAATTGAATTCATTTATAGCATCCACATATTCCTGTAATCCATTAGGTTTACAAGCTAATTCAGCATACAGCAGAGGATTCTCCTGTGCCAGACGGTATAGATACGCGATATCATCAGGTGTATCGAGCAAGACAGCTGAATTACATTTTTCACAACTGATAATAAGAGGCGTGCCGGTATATGTATCATTGATGGCATTAACAATAACGGAATCTGTATCAGGTTCATACATGCCAAACAGGTAACAAGGGTTATTTTGTTTCATGGTGTTCTCCTTCCCACAGATACTTAGCACCATCAAGCAGATCAATGATGGCTGTAAGCATATTGTTATAGTTGGTCTGTAGTTCTTTGATTTCATCGCTTGTAGGGAGATTGTTTAAAGCTTGATGTTCACAGCAGTTGGTAAATGTTTTCTGCATTTCAAGTAATTGCAGATATAATGCATTAACAGTCTGTACAAGAGGATATATAGTTTCTTTCTTGCCGACAACGCAGATATGGTTATAGATGCAGGAACGGACAAAGTAATCTTTTTTCATCATACCGCTGGTAAGGATGCGAGCTTCGATTTGTTTGCGTTCAGCATCGCTGATTCTAAAACTTATAGTTGGATGTTTGTGTTGATTGCTCATAGAAAAGCTCCTTTCATAGTGGTGGTGGCAGCAGGCACAGTTAAGCACCCGCAAGCCATATTTGATTATTCGTTTTTAGTAGTAAAAGTAGATTATATCTGCCATAGATTTCGTAGATGCAACATGGAATTATTGCAACTAATTTGCTACTAAAGTTTTTGAAAACGACATGAAAAGAGTAACATTAGATGAAATAGATGCGGTGGAATGCCGCATAAAATCAGCATTTTTGATTTGATGATACTTCCTTTGGGAAGAGTTTGAGTAATGAAAAAAATCTGAGAACCCGCATAAACAGGGCGTTTGAGAGACATCAAGGTTCTATTTGATAACAAAATGATAACACTGGAAACCATGCATTTATTCTTGCGTGAGCCGGAGGTTATCAGGTAAATATTATTTTTGACCAACATAAAAAGGTCTTACCGAATTGAGTGAAATCAGTTTGGTAAGGCCTTTTTTGCTGGTTTTTTATTTTTTCACGTTGGGATAGTTATACCGCCATTGGTCGTATTCTTCTTTCGTGATCTCCCCGGATTCCAGTTTTGCAGATTGTTCCTGCCATTCGTGGAACATATCAAACATAGAAAGGTAGGTGGTACCCTTGGTTTTATCAAGCCGCAGGCAGAGTTCCCCATCAATCTCGCCGATATGCAGACCGTAGAGGTCTTCTAGTGCAAACAGCGTGTGCATGAGTCCTACATAGCTGTCAATATCCGGGATAGCCAGTGCATGGGGAGATACCTCGAAAATATCAGCCAGTGCATTGAGATATTTTTCTTTCGGGCTGCGTGCCCCTTTTTCGTACTGTGCAATACGGACATCTGCCTGCATATCGCTGAAGCCAAGCTGCTGTCCAAGGTACTTCTGCGTGAACCCATGCAGAAGTCTGAAATGATGGATTCTTTCACCAATCGCCATAACTATCGCTCCTATCTGTTGTTGATAGAAAAAGTATAGCATAAAAGTATAGTGCCGACAAGGAGAACTGATACAAAAAAGTATAGAATTTTTATTTACGGATGCTTGACCAATACAAAAAAGTATAGTAACATATAACCAATACAGAAATGTATAGTAAAAACAAAGGAGGATTTATCAATGGAAAAAATGTTTATGAGAGTGGATGAAGTGATGGAGGCATTGGAGGTTTCCGAATCCTATGCGTACAAGCTGATTAAAAGGCTGAACAGGGAGCTGGAAGCGATGGGATGCCAGACTATCCCCGGTCGAGTTGACCGCAAGTATTTTTACCAGCAGTTCTATGGAACTAAATCATATGATGGGAGGGGCTAAGAATGGCAGTTTACAAGAATGAAAGCAATAACACATGGTACGTTATGACAAGGTATCAGGACTGGACAGGAGAGCGCAAGCAGAAATGCAAGCGTGGCTTTAAAACGAAGCGGGAGGCAATGGAATGGGAGAATCAGTTCCAACTTCAGAAAAGAGCAAGTGTCAATATGACGATGGAAAGCTTCTGCAAATTATATGAGGAGGATGTAAAGCCAGGTATGAAGAGAAGTACCTGGCTGACAAAGGAAAGTATTATCCGTAGTAAAATCATCCCTTATCTGGGTCAGAGGAAAGTATCTGAGATTACCGCCAAGGATGTGATTGATTGGCAGAATGCCATGCGGAAATTGAAAAATAAGTCGGGGAAACCGATTGCCCCAACGTATTTGAAAACTATTCACGGACAATTAAGTGCGATTTTCAACCATGCAATGAAATTCTATGATCTGGCAGCCAATCCGGCGCAGAAAGCAGGAACAATGGGTGCAGAGGAAAGTAAGGAAATGGAATTCTGGACGAAAGAAGAGTATCTAAAATTTTCCGAGGCAATGATGGACAAACCGATTTCCTATTATGCATTTGAACTGCTCTACTGGTGCGGAGTCCGTGAAGGCGAACTTCTCGCCCTTTCTCCTTCGGACTTCAATTTTGAGAAGAGAACCCTGCGGATCAATAAGTCTTATCAACGCCTGGAGGGGGAGGATGTGATCTCTACCCCAAAGACCAAGAACAGCAACCGGATTGTAAAGATGCCCCAGTTTTTATGTGATGAGATGCAGGACTTTTTCAAACAGTATTACAGCCTGCAGCCGGATGACCGGATTTTCCCGGTAACGAAATATTATCTCTCCCACGAGATGGACCGTGGCTGTAAAGAAAGCGGGGTAAAAAGAATCCGGGTACATGATCTCCGTCACAGCCATGTTTCCCTGCTGATTAATATGGGATTTACAGCTCTTGCAATCGGAAAACGTGTAGGGCATTCTGCAGAAAAGATCACTTACCGGTATGCACATTTATTCCCATCCGTGCAGACGGAGATGGTAGACCGATTGGATCAGGAACGGATGGATGTAATGTTTGAGACTGAAGAAATTGCGAAGTAGAGGAGGAAAACAGATGTCAGCAAAAAACATGGACAGTCAGGGACGTTGGAGAAATAAGACCGTAGCTTTCCGGGTATCACCGGAAGAGGATGAATTGATTGAAACGCTGGTCAGATTATCCGGTCTTACGAAGCAGGAATACATTGTCCGGCGCCTGCAGGAAAAAGAAATTGTCGTAGTAGGGAATCCAAGAGTGTATAAAGCACTGAAAATGGAACTGGCAAAAGTTCTGGAGGAGCTTCAGCGCATCAAAGGAGGTGAGGAAGTACCAAAAGATTTATTGGATGTGATTAAACAGATTACGGTAATGATGAAAGGGATGAAAGATGGACAGTAAAAAGCCTTTAAGTGTCGGCAAACACCTAAAGGCAGGAATTTGGTAGAATACTCAGACCAAAACTTTCTATGGGTATTCTATCAAAATCTCCTGTTTCTTTCAACGGGAAAATAAGGAGGAACGGATGGAAACAAACAGAGTAGAGATAAAGAAAACAGAAACAAAAAGGATGGAGCCGGATATGAAGTTGATCAATATGGAAACGGTGGAGGTGGAACAGATTGAATGGCTGTTTTACCCGTTTATCCCTTATGGGAAGGTAACGATTATTCAGGGAGATCCCGGTGAAGGCAAGACCACGATGGTACTTCAGATCATTGCAAAGCTGACCAAGGGTGAGGAGATTCTTCCGAGGCAGGAAAATACAGCAGAGGCAAAGGATGGAGTAGAAACGGCTGCTGATTCTGATATGAAATTATCGGAAAGTCCAATAGAGCCTGTGAATGTCATTTACCAGACTGCAGAGGATGGACTGGGCGATACGATTAAGCCGAGGCTTTTGGCGGCTGGTGCAGACTGTTCCAGAGTATTGGTCATTGATGACCGGGAGCAGCCACTTACTATGCTGGATATCCGGCTGGAGGAAGCTATTGTACAGACAAAAGCCCGTCTGGTGGTATTAGACCCAATACAAGGCTTCCTTGGTGCAGAGGTGGATATGCACCGGGCAAATGAAATCCGCCCGTTAATGAAACGTGTAGCGGTGCTTGCAGAGAAATATCACTGTGCAATCATTTTGATCGGGCATATGAACAAAAACAGCAATGGAAAGTCTTCTTATCGTGGCTTAGGTTCTATTGATTTTCAGGCTGCAGCCAGAAGCGTGCTAATCGTGGGGCGAATTAAGGATGAACCGGAAATCCGTGTGGTATGTCACGTGAAAAGCTCCCTTGCACCGGAAGGAAAGTCTATAGCATTCCGTCTGGATAAGGAGACGGGTTTTGAATGGATCGGGGAATATGACATCAGCGCAGATGATCTGCTCAGTGGTGACAGCAGAGGGCAAAAAAGCCGGAAAGAGAAAGAGTTCTTGCTGGAGATACTGGCTAACGGTGGTATGGCTCAGAGAAAGATTGAAGAAGAAGCTGAAAAGCGTGGGATTAAGAAGAAAACACTGCGAAATGCAAAACTGGAACTGGAGATTGATTCTGTAAAACGTGGCAATCAATGGTTCTGGATGTTGTCAGAATAAAAGGAAGATGGCAAGATGACTATTTCTTAAGAACAGGGCATCTTGCCACCTTGAAAGGAGCAAGCAATGAAAAATGTACAGATTCCACAGGAATTATTTATGAAACTTCTTCGGTATCATCTGCTTGACGATGATAGCTGCACGGAAGAAGTGAAAAACGGATTGGAGCAGAAAATGAATGCTATGGTGGAACGGGAATTATATACGAGATCCAAAACTGCCCCGACGGAGGAGGAACGGGAAAAAGCCCGGCAGGAGTATCTGGACAGGCGTGGAATACCGGAGGATTTCCGTTGGTAGTTCTTTCCTGACTACGATAGGACAGGCGCGTGGCACGCTCCTGTATCGTTGGCGGACAAGGAAAAGCAGCAGATGTGAGGACGGAAGTTTTTGGCATTGCGGAAAGGGAGCCCTGTTTCAGGGCATCCTTCGCGAGTGATTTTGAGTTTAATCCGATTGGAAAGGGGACTGGAAAATGAGAGAAGGAAGGCTTGGTTACAACAGTAGCAACGGAAGATACGGTATCTTGTCATCGGACTTATGGATTGATACCGGATTGCACTGTGGGGAATGCCTGCAGATTTTAATGGATGGCAAATGGGTATAGACCCGGATGGAAATGGATGTTGCCCGGAACTGGTATCTGGTGGGGACACCTTACCGTGGTGATCTGGAATATATCCGGGCAAGGATATAACCGGGCACAGCCACACTGACCGAAGGGAGGAAAAGGTCTTCGCTCCGCTTCGGTCGGTGCAGAACAGACGTCCCTCGGACGTCTTGCCCCCGGCAGGGCGCAAGGGTACTTTTGATGGACGGTACGGCTGTCGAAAGTGCTTTTGCGTTACTTTTGACAAAAGTAACAAAACCGCCGTATCCGGCGCATATTTCTTTTTGCCGTATCCGGCATTTTTATAAGCGAGGGAGGTGAGAATAGTGGAAATGAAAAGGACGATCAGCGGTATGATTGGAAAAGGTTCTATCGCCCACAATGAGAGAAAGTTTATTGCAGAAAACGTAGATGCTGCCCGGACAATCCGAAACGTGGTATTGCAGTCAGAGAATGTGAAGGACGTCTATCATGAATTATTTGATGAAGCAATTGAACGGTACAACGCAAAACAAAAACGGAAAGACAGGAAAATTGAAGATTATTATGAGCACATCCGAACTGGGAAACAGGAGAAAGTTTTCCACGAAGCAATTTTTCAAATTGGGAATAAAGACGATACCGGGTGCTTAAGTAGAGAAGGGCAGATTGCCAGACTGGCATTACTGGATTTTGCAAAATATTTTCAAAAGAGGAACCCACAGTTCCGGGTATTCGGTATATATCTACATATGGATGAGGCAACACCACATCTTCATATTGATTTTGTGCCGTATGTAACTGGAAGTAAACGAGGGCCGGATACCAGAGTATCCATGAAACAGGCACTGGCATCCAGAGGCTTTGTCGGAAAGGGCAGGGAAAATACAGAATATAATCAGTGGATGGAATCGGAGAAACAAGAGCTGGCGAAGATCGCAGAAAGATATGGGATGATCTGGGAGCAAAAAGGTACACACCGGGAGCATCTGGATGTCTTAAATTTCAAAAAGGAACAGCGTGAGCAGGAAGTGGCAGCTCTGGAAGAGCAGAAAGCACAGCTACAGAAGGAAACGGCTGCATGCCATGAACTGGCGGGTAATCTTCATGAGGAATTGAAGCAGACTGGGGATGAGCTACAGAAAAAGAAAGCAGAGCGTGCCCAGGCAGAAAAGGAAGCAGAACAGGCAAAAGCAGCTGCCGATAAATATGAGAAAAGTCTGAACAAAGCAAAAACTATTGCAAAAGAGCTCCAGAAATATGCCGGTGAATTCTCAAAACCGGTTGATGAGGTACTTCCAGAGGCTGGGATGCTGGAAAGTGCCAAGAGTTACCGGGATAAAAAGGCATATCCGGTAATCAGTGAACTGAAAGAGCTACTGTATGGTTTGTATCTGAAATATATTCAAATAAAAGAGCAGTTAGATCAGGTCGTTTATAAGTATGATAGACTGAAAAATTCCAATCATACATTAGCGGAGCAGAAACAGGAATTGTTGAATGAAAATTCCGTTCTGTGGGAAGAAAATAAGGATTATCGACGATTAAAACGTGCAGTTGGAGAAGAACGTTCCAAATATCTCATTCAAAACGAAAAAAGCAGAGAGATGGCTGAGAAAAACAGAAGAAAAGAAAATAAGCAGTCGCATGACCGAGACGCAAGATAAGGAGGATTGACGTTATGGATAAGCATATTTACGATGAAAAGAATGGTCTGGGCTACACGTTGTATGGGGATTATTATCTGCCGGATATGGAATTGCCTGAGGACGAAGAAGCACATTACGGGAAGTATGAAGTACTCCGGAAAACATATCTCAAGGAGCAAGGAAAACCGTACTATCAGATGTTGATGTTGCAAGGGAAGCTTAATAAACATCTGAACAGAGTGGATCGCAAAGCGCATGAGTGGATGGAAATTCTGGTAGCACAGATAGCAGAAAAACAGGGAGTTACAGAACAGTTTAAAGCATAACAGCCGATGCTGTGGGTACAAAGGATGAATGGAATAAGGACTGCAGTAGAGGCAATAGTGTTTACAGAGATTATATATGGGTAAGAAGTGAAAAAGAAAGAATATCATTGTTTTTGTCATTATCAAATAAGGAGTTCATTTTTATTTCCTTTTATGGAAAGCTAACTTAACATTTCTGCATAATCATGTATAATCAAAATATGGAAAGTTAACTTTCCGCGAATGAAAAGGGGATGAGAAAAGAATCAATGAAAAACAGATTAGAAGAATTAAGAAAGGAAAGAGGAATTAAGCAAGAAGAATTAGCGTCTGCCATGGAGGTTTCAAGACAGACCATTGGCTCCTTAGAAAATGGAAGATACAATCCGTCCATTTTGTTAGCCTTTAAACTTGCCAGGTATTTTGGTATGAGTATCGAAGAAATATTTATTTATGAGGAGGAGAAACATGAAGAAAAGTAATAAAATCATGTTAGCAATTTATATCGTTATTGGTATAGCTTTAGTAATTATTGGAGTTACTATTCAAGTAGATTATTATTCCTCAATGATTTTTGCCATGGGATTCGCATTGATTTTTAGTAGTATTTTGCAGTTAGTGAGATATTATCACAATACAAGACCAGAAAATGTAGAAGCATATCGTAAAAAAGTACGCCAACAGGAAATTAATTTAAAGGATGAAAGAAAGGTACAGCTTCGTAATCGTGCGGGATATATATCATGGGCAGTTACTATGGTGGCGTGTTTTATTGCTTCGTTTATTGCTGCACTATTTCGTGCAGGTACATTAATTGTATGTATTCTTGCCGGTGTTGCAGTTGCAGAGTATATATTAGCTACGATTATATATCGTTATTTGTGTAAAAAGATGTAAATAGCAATGTTTTATCTAGATAAATATAATCAAGAATGAATCGTTGATGTTTTGATTGATAATAATTGGTGAATTCCTTGTCGGGATATTATTGAAGAATTGATGGTTACTATTTGAAAAATAAGAAAGCTGTAAAATTTTAAGTTGAATTTTACAGCTTTTTCGCATATAATAAATATAGAAAAAACAGTGCATCAAGAAAGGAGACCGGTCTATATGGCGAATATTTTACCAGTATCTGATTTGAGAAATTATAATGAAGTTTTAAAAAATTGCCGGACTGGAGAGCCGGTGTTTTTGACGAAAAATGGCAGAGGGCGTTTTGTAGTGCTTGATATAGAAGATTATGAGCGTGATCGTGCAGAGAAAAAGCTATTAATGAAGCTACAGGAGGCAGAGGAGGCAGTCAAAGATGGCGAAGGCTGGCTTAGCTTGGACGAACTAAAAGCCCTTGTGGGGGAGTAAATTATGCTGAAATTACGAATTAACCCATTAGTTGCAACGGATTTAAAAGAAATTCGTGATTATATCGCTGAGGATAATGCAGAATATGCGGCAAAGACGATTAAAGAAATCTACGGTAAATTCGAGAATATTCAGATGTTTCCGGGGATAGGTGCAGATCTCTCCAAAAGAGTCAGTTTCCGAACAGATTACAAGTATGCAGTTTGGGAGAATTATGTGATTGTTTATAAAGTGGGAGAAGAGTATGTAGAGATTTACCGGGTGGTAAATCGGTATCGGGACATTACAAAATTATTTGAATAGTTATTGTGGATTCAAAATTCACTGAAGGAAAAAGGATGAGTAATTTTATAGAAGACTTAGATGAAAGATATCGGAGAGAACGTAAGAAAAACAGGATTAAGAAAGAAGATAAGACTTTTGTATGTAATATTCCCCTTAGAGTGAAATTGTATGGAAGTATAAACGAGAACTACATAATTAGGAAGGGAAAACTTACGAGATTTTTGTATATAAAGAATGGTTGTAGAGTGCATTTTACAGATGCTGATATTTTGACCATGTTACTTCAAATTCAAAATAAGGATACAATGACTTCTCTTATTGAAAATTTGGAGATAGCATATAAAAGTTGTGTTGAAAAATATTATATATGGATTGGTAAGAAAAAGTATGAAATAGAGGGTATACCTCAGATAGAAGATGAGCAGATTCTTATGAATCCACAAGATGTTGATATCTCGTTTAATGAATTATTTGTTTTGATAAACCTAGTTTTATCAAAAGATCAAGCGTCTACTCCATTATGGCCAAGTAGACCAAATTTTTTTAAACATACAACATCAAAATACATTACTCTAATAAAATATTATTATTATGGAGATATGAAAGCAAGAAAGTATTTATTAAACATGGGATATAATGTAGATGAGGACATTTATTCTAATTATAATACGCTTGATAAACGAGATGAAAAAAGAGGATTCTTTTCTGATTTTGAAGTATTTGAAAAGTCAGGAGTATTGTGATACAATTATCTTGGATCCTAGTACAGCTTTTTGCTCCCTCAGCGTTTGAGGATAAGGTAATTAAAATTTGGTTAAATTTGTTCGACTGCGTCGATGTTTTGTGACAAGTCAATTTATTCTGAGAACCTACGAATGTCGGCAAGCTTGCCGCCATTAGTAGAACCCCAGAATAAATCAACTTGGTTACAAAGAACTGTTACCAAATTTAAGTAGGATCCTTTTTTGTGGAGAAAAAATGAAACGATATATTTTTAAAGAACAGGAATTTTCTAATGAATATCGATATATTTTCTTATGTGGTTCACATTACGTAAGAAGTAATAAAAAGGATAAAAGAAATGTATTGCGTGAATTTTTGAAAAAGGAAAATGCAAATTATTGTCCAATTATTTTGGAAGATAATTTCATGTTTAGAAATAAAACATCTCGCTTTTTGCTATATGACGATATTTATATGAAAGATTTATATCAGGTAGAAATGGTGACAAATTATTTATCTGATAATAATATAATTATTCATGAAAGCATTTCTACAGGTGCTGAAACGGGGTTGTTTTTGAGTGAACAGAGTGCATTAAGTAAAACGTGCTTATTACTTCCAGATGAAACGGCAATTGAAGAAAGTAAGTTAGGACAGTTTATTCGTTTGGCTTTTTTACAAGAGCCAAATTCGGCAGAAGTAATAAAGTTTTATCCTAGAATTGAAAAAAATATACTTTCAAATGATGTGAAGTATTGGCATTCTTATTTTGTAGATGACAAGATAGGAAGAAATTTAGGTAATCAAATTCTTGAGTTTTTAGAAAGAGAAAATTTGATTTATAAGATTGAATTTACAAAAAGTATGGAAAAAGTGAAAGAGGGGCTTATTCATTATAAAAAGAAAAATACTACTTTAGAAATAACTTTATTGCCAAGGGTACTTTTAAATTGTATTGCTGCCATATTAAATATTAGTGAATTGTCAAAAAAGATTTTTAGCGCTGAAGAAAAAGAAATGAAAGAATATATAGAGGATATAAAAGACTGTTTATTTGAAGTGTTTATTCAAACTATTGGAGAAAAAACGGGGGAGAATTTCGAACGGTGTTCTATTCATGCAAAAATGAATATTAAGCGTGTATATATTTCTGGGATAATAGGAATGTGCCTGTATTTATTTCAAGCGGCGGGGTTTATTGATATCGTTAAGGCAGAAGATTATGTGGAAAGTAATAAAGTTGGAATTACTAGAAAGATGGTCACTTATCATGATGGAACAAAACATTTTTTCTATGAAAAATATTCGGGGTGCATAGAATGCGCAATTGATACGCAGATAGTATGAGGGATAGGATGAAGGAACAGCTAGTAGTAAAATACATTAAAACAAAAAACAAGGTAAGAAAAATTGTAACGTATACTGAAAATGGAGAATTAAGACGATACCATGAAGAAGTTGTAAAATATCTTGAGAAATATACAACAAATTCTATTTTTGCAAAAGCATATGTACCAAGATCATCTATTTACAAAAATGCGAAAGCGCATATGTATAATGATATTTTTGTTAAAATGGATATAAAAAATTTTTTTCCGAATATAAATCATAAGTACTTGGCAGAATGTTTATTTTTTGAACTGAATAAGAATACGCAGATAAGCAGGAAGGAATGTTACGATATTGTGCGTAAATGTAGTGTTGGTGAGAAGGGTCTTCCTTTGGGGCTTGTTTCATCTCCAGCATTGGCGAATCTTTATATGAAAGAATTTGACGGATTATTGTATGGTAAGCTTAAAAAGATGGAATTAAACAACCCTATTTACACTCGTTATGCAGATGATATCGTTATTTCGTTTAAAACGGGTAAGGATGACTTCGAAAAGATAGACAATATTAAAGCGGAAGTTCAGAGTTTGCTGAAGAAAGTACATTTAACTTTGAATGAGAAAAAAACGAAAAGCTATACCTTGAATAAATCAAATCATGTAAGAATCACAGGAATTAGTATTACAAAAGATGAAAATAATTATAGGCATATTAGTGTTGGAAAAAAATTGAAGAATCAGATTTTTTGGGATGCTATTAATATGTATGATCAGAAAGTAAAAGATTATACAAAAATTGAACATTTAAAAGGTATTTTTTCTTTCGCCTTGTCAATAGAAAAAAAGGATATTGAAAATTTTTATTCAGAAAACATGAAACATCTAATCAAAATAAGAGGTTATGACAGTTTGAAAGAGTTAATTAAAGATTTGGGAAGTGACGTTGATAAAAATGATAACAAAGCAGTGATAACAAATTGATAAAACCATTCGGTACAGACCATAAGGTCGGAATAGTTGGACAAAAATAAAACAAAATAGAACCAAAACACCTATACAAAACTGTATAGAATCAATTTCAAATTTGCGAGTTTGAGTAAAAAAATGGAGCTCGGAAATCCAGTGTTTATGCGGATTTCCGGGCTCTTGCTATGTGGTTTGAGTACAGATTGAGTACAAAATTATAAAATATTAGAATTAACTTGCCATCTGGTTTGTTTGCCTTCGCCTATTTTGCTAATAGCTCCAATCTTTTGGAGATTAGATATTCTACGGCGAATAGATTCAGACGTATAGTTTGTGTATTCCGAAATTTCACGTAATGAAGTATTAGGGTGTGTTAAAATAAAGTCTATAATTTTTCTGTCAATTTCATTGTACCCATGTGTTTTACTATAGGACATTAGTTCGTGTTGCTTTTGCTTGAATTCATCATCATTCCCAGAAATTCGTGCATTATATATAGATTTTAATAATATATATACATCGTTAAGCTTTCTATAAATTGAAGTGTTTACAGATTTATCAGTATCTAAACTATGTACCAGTGCATTTCTGTAGCGACGAAATTCATCTATGATGCTGTAGGTTTCGCGATTGATGATTTCATTGCGAAGCAGAACATCTAGTGCCTCGAAAATTTGTATTTTATATGTGGAATTTGGGGATTCTATTAAAAAGCAAGCAAAATCTTTTAAAAGTTTTTCAAGTAAATTATAATCTGTTATAAAAGGACTGAAATTTTCAGAAGGCTCACTTTCCACTGTTTTGGTTTTATATTCGGCATCAATAGAATCTTTGTCAAGGCTGCCTTTTTCTTTTATTGTATTCGGATTTAAATAGCAAACAAATCGTATTAGTTCAATCATAATATAGACAAAAATGATGACTGTCTCTGTCATGGAAAAAGGTGCTAATAGGTTGAATACATTGTCATATACAGCTAGAACAATTAAACAAAGAATAATATTAATAGTACTTAGGATAATAATATACATTAAAGAGATATAGTAGTCATGTCTTGTATCTTCCACATATTCAGTAATGGTAGTGTCTGTTTCTGAAAGTGTTTTCAGTTTGGAATCTACCATACTGTAACCAGCAATTGTCAATCCAAGAAGGGCTCCTATTACCTGGGCTAAAGATGAGTATATATAAAGAATTTGATTTTCGTTTAAGAAAACGTATTCAATTTTGAATATCCAACAATTTATTAAGTTGAGCAATGACAAAATAATGCAACTTAATAACAGGATTTTATGGAAATATTTTTTAATAAAACTCATTTTTAGCTCCTCAATTGGGTAAAAAAATAGAACGCCGTCGCAACGCCGTCCTTACAAAAACACATAGGTTTTTATGATTCTGGTACTATTATATGCGCCTTGTATCGATTTGTCAATAATCTAATGAAAAAAACTCTTGACAAATTGTTCCATTTGTGTTTATTAAAAAAATGCAGAGATAACTTTGCATGCAAATTCGTAATTGCTTTTGATTAATTCATTACTTTTAAAGAAGTTTTTTTTCTCTGGCATTCGATTAAAGAACAAATATTTCAGTTCTTTTATTCTATGATGCTTCACCTTATCGGATACTACTAATTTGTATACATAAAGAAGGCAAGTAAATTCCAACATAGGTCTACAGGACAATTTCTTCTGTCGCTGATTTGAATTTATAGAGATAATTTTAGAAATCTCTTGGCTTATCTCTTGAGGAGCTCTTGAAGTTCCGTGTGCCAAATCAGCTAAAATACAATTATTGTGTGCAGCTCCATTTCTAAGGCTTTTAACCAAATTTATTACAGGTGTAGATAACTTCGGAAAACTTCTGGAAGAATAATAAAATTCATAAAATTTGATAAAGTCTCCAAATGTAAGCATCTCTAGTAAAACCCATGCAGGACAATCATCATATGCAACAATTTTATTTTCCTTTTTCTGCTTTGCTGTATTATATATGCGTTGAATAGTAAAATATTTATGAATCAAATCACTTGTAAAGGGGGAAGAACTGGTGGCTTCGAGTTTTCCAATAATATAAGTGTTTTGAGCTAAAAAGCTTTTTACAATATCATAACCGTCTGTAGACGGATCGCTTTCAATGTCTTTTAACATTTTAACTTTCAAGTCGTGTTCAATGTCCAAGCACATTTTCGAAACAATAAAACGAAAATGCATATCAATAGTAGATAATTCTTGCAAATATGCAAAGTCTAAACAGATGTATTTGCCGTTATTGATACCTTTTTTATGTTTTTGATAGTTTTTTCTGTATGCGGCTGTTCGGAGATAATTATTAATATTTGCCAAGTAGTTTTCTGCATCGCTTTCAGAGGTATATTTAAAACTAATACCTTTTTCGTTTTTCATCTTTGTAATTAGTTGCTGAGCTGTTTGTTTTGGTTTGTCGGTTCTGTTTCCCATAGAAAATCTTCTTTCTGAATCTGTGTTTATAGATTTAGTTATTAAAGTAGTCTGAATTTACTTTTACTTTAACCTCATCAGAAGTATCAAGCAACAGCTGACTCCTTTGCGATTCCAATTCTACCTTCTCTTTCGTCTCTGCTATTTCATCTATAGCTGCTTTTGTAGCTTCATTTGGATTATCACCAGCGGATTCCAAAACACTCTGGTAGATGTAATTCATTTTTTCCAATTTCAACAGGTCATTAAATACCTTGTAACTTCTGATATTCAACAATGCATCCTGCAAAGACAGCGTATGTGCCTTCCCTCTGGTGGTGTATCCGATTTCGAGATAAGAAGAGAGAACCGGATTCAGATGGATGGATACAGTATCATCTTTTAACAGCTTGTCCTCCCCTCGCTCTCCGCTGATCTGGAGGATGCCGGAATTGCAAAGAACCATAAGTACGCCCATCAGGTCACCGACTGTTTCCAGACGAAGTCCGGCAGTATCACTGCCATTCAAAGCATTATAACTGACATCGAGTGCAGCTGCAATTTTCTCTAACTGAGGAGGTTGTGGCTGCATTTTATTTGTTTCGTATTTTCGGATAGAAACCGGATGGATGCCGGTCAGCTCAGCCAGTTTATCTTGCGTGATTCCGATTTGCTTTCTGCAGTATTTGATTTTTTCTCCTATGGTCATTCTTATCGTCCTCCATGTATCGAGATGGCTACATTATACCATGTTTTAAAAAATTTTTCTACTAGCATTTCAAAATACTTGACAATAGCGAAGTCGCTACATATAATGAGAAAATAAAAATGTAGCGATAACGCTATAAAAAAGGAGGATGCATATATGGCAGAAAACAACAAGATTTATATTACTGCAAATGAACACGCAGAAATGCTGGATGTTTCTGTAGGTCATGCTTACAAGCTGAATCAGGAACTGGAAAAAGAAGGCTTTCTGGTGATTGCGGGCAAAGTTCCCAGACGCTATTTTGAAAAACGCTGGTATGGTTTCAGTGTGTAGGAGGTGGTCGAATGAAAGCGGAAAAAGACAAGAAAACAGGAAAATGGTTGATTCAGTAGCGTTATACGGATTGGCAAGGAAAACGTCGGAAATCTACCAAAAGAGGTTTTGTGACCAAAAGAGAGGCGGAGGAATGGCTTCGAAATTTCCTTATTACGCAAAAAGCGGACTTTGATATGTTGTGGTCAAGCTTTTTTGTAACACTTTGTTCGATAAATACCTACCTGTAACGAGCCTCCATTGGTGTTAAATAATTATTGTATGAATGAGGGCGAACATAATTATACCAATTTATGTATTTCATAGTTAGTTCATCCATCATCTCTACATTTGAAAATGAAGTTATGTTATAAAAGTTGCTTTTGAAAGTGTTATAAAATCTTTCCATGGGAGCATTATCATAAGGACAGCCAGCCTTACTCATACTTTGTGTTATATTATTCTCTTTGCAATAATTTACAAATTCCCATGAAGTAAACTGTCCCCCCTGGTCTGAATGCAAAATCACTTTAGGGTAGTTTTCCTTTTCAAGGGCTGTCTTGAGAGTGCTTATTGCCAAATCAGTGTTGATATAATCACTGTTTAACGAAGCGACAGCAGACCTGTCATACAAATCAATAATTGAACAGTTGTATCTGAATTTTCCATTTGGCTGGCGCATATATGTGAAGTCTGTGTACCATATTTTGTTATTGCAGTCGACAGTAAAATTCTGATTTAAGAGATTGTCAAAGATTTTATTCTTTTTGCCAGTCTTGTAACCTGGCTTAGAATGCATAATTACTGCACAAAGATTCAATCCCTTGTTCATATATTTATGCATTGTGATATTGCTTAACTCATAGCCATATCGTTTGATAAAAATGCGCATAACCCTATAGCCTATAACACGATTGCTGTTGTAATAAACATACTTTATAAGCTCAAAGATATGTGCTAAGCGTTCACGATATTTTCACTTTGCATCCTTTTTGTAGTTGTAATAACAATTAGGACTAATGCCAAACTTCTGGCATAGCCATCTTAAACCAAATATATTTTTATTGTCATCGATGAATCGATATACCACTAATCGATTTCCTTCACGAAGAATGCCGCCGCTTTTTTTAAGAAAGCAATCTCTTTATTTTTTTCATTAAGAAGCTGATTTAATCTTCTGATTTCCTTTGCTTCATTAGATTCTGCGGTTGTGCTGGTGGTATAGAGGCATTCTTCCTTGTATTCGTTAACCCATTTGCTAACGGAGCTTTTGGCAACATTAAATTCAACAGCAATTTGCGGTATTGATTTGTCGCCTGCCATATAGGCTTTAACTGCTTCTTTTTTGAAGTCTTCGGTGTAATGTACTGACATAGTAACGTCCTCCTTGTTTGAGTAATATTATAATATATTATTCGAACAAGGTGTTACAAATTTATTATATCACAACAGTTCAGGTGTTGGCGAATCTGTCGCCTGCAATGATTCCAGACTATGCACAAGCTCCTGCTGTTTATGTGGAAACAGATGGGAGTATGTGTTAAGTGTTGTGGATACCTTTTCATGTCTGAGCCTGTCTGCTAACATCAAGGCATCACAGCCCTGATTAATAAGTAAGCTGGCGTGACTGTGTCTGAGGTTGTGTACTCTGATCTGCTCAACACAAGCTCTGCATCTGCCAGAACCTTTATCTCGTTTATGAGACCAGACTTCGTAAAAGAGAAGATTCTTTTGTACAACTTGCTAATTCTAAGGATTACCAGCATTTTGAAAATAATGCTGGTAATCGATAATCCCTACGGAAGCAGATGACCTGCTGCCAGGTACAGCTCATACCATTCCTCACGAGTCAGAGTAATATCGCACGCCGCGATAATTTCTTTCAGGCGGCTTTCACTTGCAGTGCCGGTAACAATCTGCATATTTGCCGGATGACGTAAAATCCACGCAGCCGCAATAGTAGTATCGCTGACATTATATTTTTCGGCAATCACATGAAGTTTTTTATTCAGTTCAGGGTATTCGTCGCTTCCGAGAAAGCAGCCTTTCCATGCCGGCATCTGAAACGGAGACCATGCCTGGAGAGTGATATTGTGGAGGCGGCAGTAGTCGAGCAGACTTCCATCGTGATCGATTGAACCTGGGGTTTCCATATTGACTTCCATGCCATTTGCAACAAGATTGGAAACAGGGATGCTGAACTGAACCTGATTGACAACGAGTGGTTGGCGGACATATTTCTGCAGCAGTTCAATCTGCATCGGCTTATGGTTTGAAACTCCAAAATGGCGTACCTTTCCGCTTTCATAAAGAACATCAAATGCAGCAGCAACATCTTCCGGTTCTACGAGTGTATCCGGACGGTGAAGAAGCAAAAGATCAAGATAATCTGTATGGAGCCTTTGTAAAATGCCATCGACAGATTTCAGAATGTGCTCCTTTGAGAGATCATAGAAGCCTTGACGGATGCCACATTTTGACTGAAGATAAATATCTTCACGCTTTATGGATGAATCATCTGCGAACGCTTCGCCGAATATGCTCTCGCTCATACCATCACCGTAGATATCCGCGTGATCAAAGAGATATGCACCTTGTTCCAGAGCTGCATGAATAAAACGATTCATCTCATCCTTCGATTTTTCAGAAAGGCGCATGCATCCAACAGCAACTGAAGGAACCTTTCGTATGTGATTTCCTAAAATTATTTCTTTCATAGTAAAAATCTCCTTTGCAGTTATTTTCTTATTCCAATAATGAGTGAGGCATATCCCCAATCCCACATGAGTTGTTCTTTATTTATACAGAATTGTGAATAATGAAGAATGGTACCCAGCAGATTGGCTTGGTAATTGTGATAAAGGGAACCGTCTCAAAGCAGAGATTTGCACTGGCAGGTTCCAATGAGAGATGCTAAAAGCTGCTCTATTATAATCGGAACCAAAAGTTTTCGAAACATTACCTTTATTGAAATATATTCTACGAGTTTAGGTTAGTACGATAAATTCATAATGTCAATAAGAAACATTTAAAGCGTTAATGAAAGACTGCGTAATGAGTTGGAGCGGGTGGGACTAAAAGATCCTGTTTATCATACAAATGCTTTTATGTTGCAGGCAGTTATTTATAATTCAAAAGTTGGAAAAACTATTGTTGAAAAAACCGCTGATTCATTTAAAAAATTGGCTGTTGCAGTCAATAAGTCGTCGATTGATTACCAAAAGCCGGCGATTGACAATAAAAAATCGGCGGTTGAGCAACAAAAATATAATGAACCTTCGAAAGCAAATATTCTTAAGGTGTATGATGAAATAGAGAAAAATCAGATTTTTGGAACAAAAGAAATAAAAGAAATTCTTGATTGCTCACCATCCACAGCAAGAGCAGTCATGACAAAACTTAGAGATATGAAAGTTGTTAAAGTGGTAAATGGTAAAGGAAAGGGAAAGTATGTATTCATAGAATAAACATCAGGTATAGACTATTGATGAAAGTAAAAGCTCTATGTATGGAAGTAGGGAGAAGGTAAAAATTGAATTGATTAAAGGCACAAATTTGTTTTAGGTAACGCTTATAATGAAGATGGGAAATGTCACAGAAAATGTCGTAGAAATGTCATAGAAAATGTCATAGAAATTTTGAGAAAAATCAAGTGGTTAAAATCAGAATATTCTAAGAAAAAGCTTTCTAAAGAGAGACGATTAAAGAGCTTTCTGAAAAACGAATATTTCAAAGTTAGTCTCAACAAAGTCTCACGAGATTTGAGACTGAGGAGGTTCAAAATCATGGACATAAGCAAAAAGGATTGGAAATTATTTCGAGAAAGATTATCAGGCTGGCAGGAAAATTATATGGAAGGTCTTGTTAAAGAGTATGCAAATTTTCTGAATGATGATAAAAAGCCTGCATCAGAGAGGTTCTGGGAACTAGAAAAACGGATAAAAGAAGATAAACGTCATCCGGGAGTTGTCGTGGAACTGAAAAAATCAGAGGTAATATGGGATATTGTTCGTTTTTAGTAGTAAAAGTAGATTATATCTGCCATGGATTTCGTGGAAGTAATATTGAATAATTGCAACTAATTTGCTACTAAAGTTTTTGAAAACGATATGAAAAGAGTAACATAAGATGAAACAGATGCGGTGGAATGCCGCATAAAATCAGCATTTTTGATTTGATGATACTTTCCTTGGGAAGAGTTTGAGTAGTAAACTGTAAATTAGCAAACTCTATTATCCTGAAATTAGTAAACTTCATTATCCCGTCATAGGTAGAGTCCTAAACATATTTTTTGGTATGTTTGGGTCTTTTTTTTTAATGGAGAAAGAGGGTACATATCATCCGTATGGCAGGATCATCAGGGGATTTTGTCAAAGTTCACAAAAATATTATAAATATTTTATTAAATATTCCAGATAGACAACATATATTTTTTCTGATACTATTACATGCAGTTATTAAATAGTTACGAATCAGAAGGATTGTTACTGAAATATTTATTTATCGTCAGGCAAGACCTTATAGTAGTATAGGAATAGGTTTTCTATATACTGTAATGGCCTTTTTTTATTTGTCTGGCAGCGGGGGAACAGGAATATGGTTATCTATAAGATTTTGAATAATAATCTGATACTGTCCAAGGATGGACAGGGACATGAAGTTATTGTAAAGGGCTGCGGAATTGCCTTTCAGAAAAAGAAAGGACAGCAAGTGGAGGAGTCCAGGATCGAGAAGATCTTTACTGCGGAAAATGCCCAGATCAGCAAGGAGATACAGGGTTATCTGACTGCTATTCCGGAAAAATATCTGGATTTTGTGGGAGCTTTTGTAAATGAAGTGAAGGAAAAAGAGGGGATGAAATTAAATGACAGTATTTATTTTTCCCTTAGCGACCATATCATGGGTGCGATCTCCAGACTTGAAAACGGGATCCGCCTTCAGAATATGCTGCTTCTGGATATCAAGCAGCTTTATCATAAGGAATATGAGATCGGCTTGGAATTACTGAAAAAGGTAAATGAGATGTTCGAGGTAGATCTTTCTGCAGATGAAGCAGGATTTTTTGCATTGCATTTTGTGAATGCGGAAGATGGCGGCAAGACGGACAGCTATCAGATTTCCATTATCGTACATCAGATCCTGGACATCGTGGAGAAGTATTATGACAATATGGAATTTCAGGAGGATAATCTGTATTATCAGCGGTTTCTCACGCATCTGAAATATTTTGCCCAGAGATTCCTTCATAAAGAACTTCACTATGATGAGAATCAGGAGCTTTTCAAGATCATTAAGGAGCAGTACAGAGAAGCTTACGGCTGTGTAAAAATGATCTATCTTATGATGGAAGAGGAATATAAATACGCTATGACTGAGGACGAAATGCTGTATCTGACGATTCATATCCAGAAGATCACAGAAGACCATAAACGTCTGAAAAATCTGTGAAAAGAGATTGTTTTATAAATTAGGTGTTAATGGATTGTTACTGAAATACGTGCCATGTGCGTATCTTTTCAGGCAAGACCTTTAATATAAATTTCAATATTTATTATTAAAGGAGGTCCCCAAATGAAAAAGGACTATGCAAAAACTGCAGACACACTGATTGCAGCGCTGGGCGGCAAAGATAATATCACCCGTCTGTTCCACTGCATGACAAGGCTTCGTTTCTATGTGAAAGACAGATCGAAGATCAACGAGAAAGAGATCTTAAAGCTTTCTGAGATCTCCGGCGTTAACTGGCATGAAGATCAGTTCCAGGTTATCGCAGGAAACGAAGTAAACGCTGTTTACAAGGCATTGGAAGACAAAGGCGTTCCTACCGATGATGCACCGGCAGCGAACTCTGACAGCTCAAAGAGTGTTGTTTCAAAAGTTATCGATGCCATCACCGGATGTATGACCCCGATGATCCCTGCCCTGACTGCAGCCGGTATGATCAAAGTTGTACTTACCCTGCTGACAACTTTTCATCTGGTATCAGAAACAAGCAGTACCTACCAGGTGATCAGTTTTATCGGAGATGTTACTTTCTACTTCATGCCGTTCCTGATCGCAGCAAATGCTGCCAAGGTTTTCCGCGTGAACCAGTCACTGGCGCTGTTTATTGCCGGTGTTTACTTAAGCCCTACCTTTGTAACTATGGTAGCTGGTGATGCGGCAATCACACTGTTTGGTCTGCCGATCACAAAAGCAACTTATTCTTATTCCGTTATTCCGGTTATCCTGATGGTATGGATCACACATTATATTGAGATTCTGGTTGATAAGATCACACCGAAAATGGTAAAACTGATCCTGAACCCGACACTGGTAATTCTGATCAGTGCACCGATCGCCCTGATCGTAGTTGGACCGATCGGAACAATTATTGGTAACGGACTTGCGGTAGCCATCAACTTCCTGTCCGTAAAACTTGGTTTCATTATTGTAGGTATCCTTGCAGCAACCTTCCCGTTCATCGTTATGACAGGTATGCACCATGCGCTGACACCGATCGGACTGAATGCCATTGCAACCGGTGGTAGCGATACACTGATCTTTGTATCTCAGGTATGCTCTAACCTTGCACAGTCCGGAGCTTCTCTTGCAGTAGCTGTAAGATCCAAGGACAGCAACATGAAACAGCTGGCAAGTGCAGCCGGTGTTTCCGCTCTTATGGGTATCACAGAGCCTGCTCTGTATGGTGTTACACTGAAACTGAAAAGACCGGTTGTAGCAGCTTCCATCGCAGCCGGAATCGGTGGTATCGTAGGAGGACTTCTTCAGGTTTCTCTTTACATTGCACAGAATTGTATCATGGCGATCCCGGCGTTTATCGGCGAGAAGGGATTAAGCAATCTGATTTATGGAATCATTATGATCGTGGTATCTTTTGTAGCTGCTTTTGTTCTTACACTTATCTTCGGATTTGAGGATGTAAAGGCTGAGACAGAGGATGAAGTACAGAACACAGATACAGAAAAACAGCCGGCACAGCAGAACGCTCCGCTTGTAGATAAGATCGAGCTTTGTGCACCGGTAGCAGGAACTGTAAAAGCACTTTCCGATGTTCCGGATAAAACTTTTGCTGATAAGGTTTTAGGTGACGGAGCAGCGATCGTTCCATCAGAAGGAAAGGTTTATGCACCGGCAGATGGTACGGTGGCAAATATCATGGAGAGCAAACATGGAATCATGTTTGTGACAGAAAGTGGAGCAGAAATTCTGATCCACATCGGAATTGATACTGTAAATTTAAATGGTAAATATTTTAAATCCCATGTTTCTGAGGGAGATAAGGTAAAAAAAGGAAAGCTTCTTGTGGAATTCGATATGGATGCCATTAAGAAAGAAGGATATGATCTGATCACACCGGTTGTTGTGACCAATATTTCTGATTATATCAAAGCAGTATGCATGGAAAAAGAAGATGCAGCTGTAAATGCAGGAGATAAATTTCTGACTATTGTATAAGAATAACAACGAAACATCAGGCGGAGATAACAGATCCGCCTGATGTTTGTAAAAAGGAGAAAATTAAAAAATGAAAAATTATAATCGTATGCCGGAAAAATTTCTCTGGGGCGGAGCAACTGCTGCAAACCAGTATGAAGGCGGTTGGGATGAGGATGGCAGAGGCCCGTCCATTGCAGATATCCTGACAGGAGGAAGTGTGGATAAGGAACGTCGTCTTACACCGCCGGCACCGTTACCGGAAGAATTTTATCCCAATCACCAGGCAACTGATTTTTATCATCACTGGAAAGAGGATATTGCTCTTTTTGCAGAGATGGGATTTAAGGTATATCGTTTTTCTATTTCTTGGTCCAGAGTGTTCCCAAATGGGGATGAGGAAACTCCAAATGAGAAAGGCCTTAAGTTCTACGACAATGTGATCGATGAGTTGAGAAAATATAACATTGAGCCGCTGATAACGATCTCTCATTATGAGAATCCCCTTCATCTTTCTCTGGAGTATGGCGGATGGAAAAACCGTAAGATGATCGATTTCTATCTTCGATTTGCAAAGGTTTTATTTGAGAGATATAAAGGTAAGGTAAAATATTGGCTGACTTTTAATGAGATCAATATGCTGACGCAGGACTTTGGTGCAGTATTCTGTGCAGGAATGCTGGACCCGAAGGATGTATGTGAGCAGAGCCGTTATCAGGCAATGCATCACCAGCTGGTAGCAAGTGCACTTGCAGTTTCCATGGCTCATGAGATCAATCCGGAGTTTATGCTTGGCTGTATGCTTGCTTATCACAATGGTTATCCATATACCTGCCATCCGGATGATATCTTATATGCACAGCAGTTTGGGCAGATCCACAATTCCATTGCCGGTGATGTTCATGTAAGAGGATATTATCCGGGATTTGCAGCGAGATACTTTGAGGAGCACGGAATCCAGCTGGAGGTTCTTCAGGAGGATAAAGAGATCCTCAAGAAGGGTACTGTGGACTTTTTCACCATCAGCTATTATTCCAGTAGCTGTGTCAGCGTGACAAAGGACGGAGAGAAAACGGCCGGAAATGGAAGTGACAATCTGAAAAATCCATATCTGAAAGCTTCCGACTGGGGCTGGCAGATCGATGCAACTGGTCTTCGCTATGTTCTGAACCAGATCTATGACCGCTATCAGATTCCAATCATGATCGTGGAAAATGGTCTTGGGGCGGTGGATCAGCTGACAGAGGATGGAAAGATTCACGATGATTACCGTATTGAATATATGCGCCGCCATATAGAGCAGATGAAGGAAGCAATCCATGACGGAGTAGATCTGATCGGCTACACCTGCTGGGGCTGTACAGATCTTGTCAGTGCCTCCACCGGAGAATACAAGAAGCGTTATGGTCTTATCTATGTAAATAAAAATGATGACGGGACTGGAGACTTTTCCAGAATCCGCAAAGATTCTTTTTACTGGTACAAAAAAGTGATTGAATCCTGCGGGGAAGAGTTTTAACTGAATCAACTGCGAAGCAGTTATCTGGTGTAGAATTATGTAGCGAATGCGGTTGCTTTTATCCGGTTGACGACAAAATCCTGGAGTATGACAATGTACTCCGGGATTTTTTGGGAAGGTTGACTTTTACACGGTAAAGTGTAATACTTATTGTAAGTGACGAATGTGATGAGTGTTTTTTATGCCGGATGAAAAAGTACTGCAGGTAGCGATACTTATATGGGGATGTGTATTTTGTGCCATAGCTGCATTATGTATATTTCTGAGCAGTAATTATGACAGGGAAAAGCGTCGGTATCTCATTCTGATGGAGAGTTTTGCTTCCCTGTTATTGCTGATGGATGCCATGGCGCATATTTTCAGCGGATATCCCGGAGTTCCGGGCAGTGTGATGGTCTGTATTTCGAGTTTTCTCGTATTCTTTTTAAGTGACGTATTCCCGCTGTGTTTTCACATTTATGTGTGTGTTTATCTGTTTTCGAAGAAAGAGCGGAGAACATTAAAAAGAGTAAAAACCGGATATGTTATTGCTGCCGCAGGGGCTGCTTTTGTGGTGATCTCGCAGTTTACTCACTGGTATTATTACATAGATGGGGATAATTGTTATCATCGGGCATCGTTATATATTATGTCAATTCTTCTTCCGGCAGCAGGCTTGCTCATTGATCTTACGCTTCTGCTCCAGTACAAAAAGAGAGTCAGTCGGAAGCTCCTGTTCTCTATGCTGTCATGCGTTGTACTTCCGGCAGTGGCGGCAGCTGTGCAGGCATTCTGGTATGGAATGTCGCTGATCGAGTTTTCTGTTGGTATCTCCATGATCATTATGTTTATCGTGACGATGACGGAGCTGAATCAGGAAATGTATCAGCTGATAAGCAGAGAGGGCAAGATAAAGGAAAGACTTGAGATCGCAACGATACTGAATAAATGCATTGCTGAGCTGATATCAGGAGAAGATGAAGATGCGGCGATTTTGTTTCATGGTGTTCTCCTTCCCAAAGATACTTAGCACCATCAAGCAGATCAATGATAGCTGTAAGCATATTGTTATATGTAGTTCCTTAATTTCATCATTGGTAGGAAGATTGCTTAAATTTTGTTGATTACAGCAATTAGTAAATGCTTTCTGTATTTCAAGTAATTGCAGATATAATGCATTAACAGTCTGCACAAGAGGATATATAGTTTCTTTCTTGCCGACAACGCAGATGCGGTTATAGATGCAGGAACGGACAAAGTAATCTTTCTTCATCATGCCACTGGTAAGAATGCGGGCTTCGATTTATTTGCGTTCAGCATCGCTGATTCTAAAACTTATAGTTGGATGTTTGTGTTGATTGCTCATGGTAAAGCTCCTTTCATAGTGGGGTGAAAGCAGGTACAGTTAAGCACCCGCAAGCCATATTTGATTATTCTGAAACGCTTGAAAGGATATATGGGGTGTGCAAACATAATATCTGTCATATACATGGGATAAGAGAGATAAATTATGAAGAACAAAAACATAAGGATATGGTTTCAATTGGCAAGGATTATAGTAAACTGATTATTGGATATGAGGAAAAATTATTAAATTTAAAAGAGCATAATTTACTTTATAATGATGAAAACATAAGAAATGCTATTCATATTGCTAAAACGGGATTAATAAAAGATACGAATCAAAATATATTTCATGAAAAAGAATTTTTTGAAGATATCGAAAAAAGCAGATATTCAGTAGGTTTATCATATTCAGATGTAGATATGCCATATGTTAAGGAAATATGTGATAGACTTAGAAAATCGAAAAAAATGAGAGCGAGTAGGTGGTATCTTGAAGAATATGATTCAGTTGAACGCAGAAATGAATTTAAAAGAAAAATTACAAAAGTAAGATATAGTGGTAATTTCGCAGAATTTAAAATGTAGATGTATTAGAGTATATGTTAAGACTTTAAACCAGTCTCTTATGTAAAAGTGAGACTGGTTTATTCGTATAAGATATAATTGAATCATCAGCTGTGCAGGTGTGCCAACAAACGTTTTAACTTACAATAAAAAATCGCCAATGTTATACTAAGTATAGGTTTGCCAACTATATTAAAAACAAAGGAGACTATCATAAATGAATGTTAATAGTTTGGCACATACAAAGTGGAATTGTAAGTATTATATTGTATTTGTGCCCAAATACAAGAAGTCATATCTATACAGCAGAGTAGTATGCATGGAAGAAAAACAGAGTATGGTGAAATAATATTTAAAAATATATTGTTGCCTATTGTTGACATGAATTGCCAATAATGGTATATTTACCAACAAAAAAAGGAGAACATACACATGAATCAGAACTTATATTCAAGATGTTATATGTACATGTATTACGGACGTACACAGCTATAAATATGCAAGGTTAGTGCATTAGTTTATGGCTTGTAGGTCTTTTAGTCTAGTGCATAAAACCAGAATATAAGAGATGATTTAACACATTTTATATCTTAGATTGGAAATATCGCACTGGACTTTGAGGGTTTAGTGCGATTTTTTTTATGCTACCAGGCATCTGGAAGGAGCTGCCGGTGGCAGGTTTTGTAGGTGAAAGAGCATTTGTAAAGAACTGTTGGAAATAGGTTTACAAGAAGGAGAGATAAAAAATGAATGATGTAATAGAATTGGAACTCATAACAAGTGGAGAAGCAGAAGGTTTGCGTAAATTGCAGGTAGAAGCATTTATAGCGTTATATGAAAAATATCGGGATGATATTACAAGCCCGGCAAAAGAAAGTCTTGAAAAAATAACACAGAAGATAATTGAAGACAATTCGGATTTCTATTTTATTTTGTTTAATGGTAAGAGAGTAGGTGGTGTAAGAGTTAAATGGCATAATGGGAGAAATGTAAAGTGGATTTCCCCTATTTTTGTTATTCCACAATTTCAAAATAAAGGAATAGCAAGTGCTGTAATAGAACGATTATTTGAAATGTATTCTTCTGATACAATAGAATGGCGGTTAGATACTATTAAGCAAGAAGAAAAAAATTGCTATTTATATGAAAAATGTGGATTTGTCAGAGTCGGCGATGAAACAGTTATAAACGAAAAAATGACTTTAGTTGAGTATACAAAAACTTGTAAAAAATCATGAGGCAGAGTGACCTAAGGAGCCAGAAAAATGATAACAGAGGCATTTGATAATTCAGAGGCAAATTAGACCGGAGGATTTTTATGGGGAGAAAAGGCAGTTGTGTGATAAGTGTATTATTGTTTTTTCGGGGCAGATATTTGACTATATGCTGAAAACATATGCACATGAGCAGGCTGGTACAATAAAGTGCTGCAATGGAATTACAAAGGTATATGTTTTTGAAATAGATAATATGAAAATTGCCGCATACTTAAGCCATATAGGTTCTGCAATGGCAGGGAGTGATGTGATAGATGCAAATTGGCTGACGGGTGCAAGCAGGTTTATTATGTTTGGTTCAGCAGGTTCACTGGATAGAGATAAGACAACTGGAAAGTTTGTTATTCTAACGGAAAGTTACAGGAAAGAGGGAATGAGTTATCACTATGCAAAACCGTCAAATTATATAAAAATCAGAAATTATCGGATTGTGAAATCCATATTTGACAATTTAGGACTTCCTAATGTGGCAGGAAAAGTCTGGACAACGGATGCAATATATCGGGAAACTAAAGCGAAGCTTGATGCAAGGAAAAAGGAAGGATGCATTGCAGTGGAGATGGAATTGGCTGGAGTTCAGGCAGTCTGTGATTTTTATGGTTGGGATTTATATGATTTTCTGGTTACGGGCGATGTGCTGGATCAGGCAATTTATGATGCAACTGGGCTGGCGGCAGCAAATCATGACGTGGACAAATTATATATCGCAATTGAACTTGCCAAGAGAATTTTACACGTTGATATTTATTGATGAATCCAGTAGTAAAATATTATTTATAGATAGAAAAATCAGACAATTTGTCAATAAAAGGGTTGCAATTTGTAAAAAATAGTCGCATAATATCTATATCATATTTGGGAGAGTGAGTTATGAGAAATGAGAGCAGATATTATAATAAGAAAAAATTTAGAAGTTCACAAAAGAGACAATGCTTAAGGTGTTGGCTTTTTTGTGGGCTTTTTTGTATTTAAAATTTGAAAAAAACAATTAGAGAAAAATTTCAAAAAGTCATAATTGGTTTTAGATACTACTAGAATTGCATTGGAGGTACAATGGATAAAATAGAATATTGGGTACAAATAATAAGGGAATATATTTTGAACAATAATTTAAATGTTGATAAAGCAACTTTTTTGACCATAGTAATTGGACAAATTACAATATATGGAATATTACTAACATTTTACCAATTTGTGGCGTCATATCAGGGAAGTGAAATAGGAATAAATAGGTATTTAGGGATTAATATAAAAGAATTTTTTGTAAAGAAAAAGATAAAAGTTTTTAATAATTTTATATCAAAAAAAGGTTTTGGCATTATAGTTATATTGGAAATTTTGTATAAGCCTTTTATAACGATTTATAGGGCAGTTCTTCCTATAAAAACCATTAGTATAATGAATTTTATTTGGTTTGGATTTGCAATTACATATTTTGTTTTATTTGTAATTATTTTTTATCAATGCACGAAAAGTGTACTAGTAATAAAAATGTTATCTGATGCAAAAACGCAAGAGTTTGTGATGGAGGATATTAATAGAATTTTTTTGAAAAAAACAGTAAAAGATAGAATTAAATATACAAATATAGAATTATTACGTAAAGACTTTAGATGTTTATATTATGCCATTAAAGATGATGATAATTATGGATTACAAGAGAAATATGACAAATTGATTTCGTTTATTTTTGAAGATTATAGGAAACAAAAAGAACATGAATTCTCTTTGGGAAAAAAATATAATATAGAATTCAAAAATCAAAAAAATTGGATATATAATACAAAAAAGGAAGTATCTCTATTACAAGAGATTATAGATGAAAAATATTTTCGGGTAGATAAGGAAAATATAGAAAAAATTATGAATTTTTATCTGGATGTATGTAAACAAAATATTTCGAGAGCTGAATTAGAAGGATATGATCAAATTAATTATAATAAGTATATTAGTTTGTCGTTGAACGAGAATAATAGTATATTTGATGCCAGTGGGTGGAAGGAAGTATTATTAGAAATATATATAAAAATGGATGATGAAAGAAGACAATCATTGATACATCGCTTATATATAGAAATATGTAATAGACAAGAATTATATGCATCATATTGTGACGAGTGCCTTAAAAGTTTTATTACAATGGAAGTAAACGATATATTTAAGGAGAAAAGAAAACAAAAAGATGTTATTGATTTATTTGGAACAATCATAAATGAAGAAAATTTTAATGACTATTTGACAGAAATAATAAGAGATAGAATTGATTATTATAATAAAATTGATATAGAAGAAATATTAAAACAGTTAAGCAAACAAAATTGTACATATTTATTTACATATATTGTTATGTATTATTCTTTGTATAGATTCCGATTGGAGTGGGAATTTTTTAATATAAAGATGTTAAGAGTATTATGGAATTATCATGGTGATATGAAAAGTGATGAAGAAGCAGTGATACAGAAGATAAAAAATACAAACATAGGGCATCGGTTTGAAAAGAAAATGTATACAAAGTTGATGGAGTATATTGACGCCAGTCCAAATGGAAATTTATTTAATACTGTTTGTAAAGACGGGATATTAGATGCGTTTTATATTTGGACAATAAAAAGCAGTGTTACTAATTCAGATGAGGTGATGTATTGTATATATCAAGATGATTATGATATGGCGTCACAAATAGCAATTATAAATGAAGTGTCAAAGCATGATGAATTATTAGAATGCCAGACTATTGCCGAGTGGCTCCAATATATGAAATACAAAACATTTGCAGGACAAACTAGTTTTCCTGAAAAATTAGAGATTTCACTTAGATGTCTTTTGTTAACAGGCATGCATGTATTGGTTGTTATAGCATTTATGAGGGAAAAAAGTTATTTACGTGCGGATATTTTTGGAATATATATTTTAATTAAGATAAATGAGTTGTCGCATAAGGTGCAAAATCAGGATGATATAAAAGGAATTGTAAGAAACGCATTTATAGCAAGAAATATGAATGTAGATGAATATATAGATATGATAGAAAGGGAGTGCAGCATATGCAGGAGTGAAATTAATTATGTTCAAAAGGAGAAGATGAAAGAATATTTGTTGAAAACTTTTTGACAGAAATGAAATAAAACTTCTGAAAGAATAGTTTATGAACAAATTCTTGATGCTAAAGAACTGATTTATTTTCCATATAAAGTTCCCGCCGCCTCTATTCCAAAACGCTTCCCAAGACCCTGCTATGAACTACCCACCAAGATTTCAGCCATACTTGAAGCAAAGCAACCTATCGACCCGAAACATTACAAAACAAACAATTATAAACCATGAACACAATTTGCAGAGATATCTTCCGGGCCATTCATGAGAGAAAATGGCTCAGTATAGAGTACAGAAACGGAAAAGATGAAGTAACAAAATATTGGATTGGAATTATGGAGATAGACCCTATCCGGAAATCCATGCATGTAATGGGACTGCATTTGGGGCAGTATACCACAATGAGCCTTTACATTTATATTGAATCCATACTGTCATCGGCAGTAATAGAAGGCTCTTATTTTGAAACAAAGCAGGAGCTGATAGATGATATTACATATAATCAGGGAAAATACCGGAGAATCTTTGATAATATTGCAAATCTGAAGGTGCTCAATTATCTTGTTGACTGCAATAAAATGGATTCTGTACCTTACAAAACAGATTATGCACTCATTGAGCATCTGGATGGTGAATGGCAGGGGACTTATAAGCTCACACCGGAGCAGTTTAGGCAGATTGTATCAAAGTTTCAATATGGAGCAAAGGATGCCGCTTCCAAGAAGAAAATGAAGCAGCTGGCAATAAATGTATTAAGTATACATACGCCCAAAGGCGTATATGTGCTGGTATACCGAAAGCTGCGGCTGGATGTGCAGAAGAAGACCTTAAGGCAGGATGAAGAAATAACCGTCTGCATGGAGTTTGCATTGGAGAAGAATAAGCCGGAAGCAAAATTTGGAATCCGGAAATTTTTAGATGCAGATGACTATGAACTTTTAAATGATTTTGAAAAGAATCAGGAACTGATAAAAGATAAAATAACGAAGTCCAATCCCCAGATAAACGGCGTGGATGATATGCCATATGTAATTGCAATCGGCAGGGATTTGCTGGTGGATCTTCATCAGGAGTATGAAGCAATTCATAAAATGTATGAAAAAGATGAAGTGACCATTCCGATAAAAGCATTTTTCGGAGAACTGTTAAAACAGGTAGACCGAAGGAAAAATTATCCGATAACACTTTTAGACCGGAAAATCAATCTGGACCAGTTACTGGCAATTCATAATGCCATGAAATATCCGCTGGCATATATCCAGGGACCGCCGGGAACCGGCAAAACAAATACCATCGTAAATACCATGGTGACTGCTTTCTTTAATGAGAAAACGGTCTTATTTGCATCTTATAACAATCATCCCATCGATGGCGTGTGCGATAAATTAAAGTCCATTCCTTACCGGAATAAGGGGATGATACCATTTCCAATTATCCGCCTTGGGAATGATAAATGTGTGCTGCAGGCACTGGACGATATTCGGGATTTGTATAAGCGGACAAAGGATATTTCCATATTTGACAGTACCCTTGAGAAGAATAAGGATGATAAGACGAGAAGGACGGAGAAGCTGACCAAGCTCTTACAGAGACATGAAGAGAGAATCGAATTAAAGGAGCGGGAAGAAGCGATTCTTAAAATGATAGAGACTAATCAGCATCTGACTTTTCAGACAGAATTGCAGGGTGTTCAGCTTCAGGAGGTACGGAAAAAATTAGCAGAAATTGGTGAGATTACAGATGAAGAAGCATTGAAACTTGTAGTGGAAGATGAGGAGCTGTTTAAGAAATATCTCTACTATACGTCTGCAAAATATATTCAGCGTCTGAAGGAACCGAAAAATCAGGATTTGATGGAGATTGTAAACTGTCCGGATGAGGAAAAGAAAGTCAAGCAGTTTAATACCTATATCCGTCAGGAAGAAAATTTGAAGAAGTTCCAGAGAATTTTCCCGATTATTGCAACTACATCCATATCGGCACATAAGATTGGTGAGCCGGGAACTTATTTTGATATGGTCATCATGGATGAGGCAAGCCAGGGAAATATTGCCATGTCATTAGTGCCGATTATCCGGGGCAGAAGTCTTATGTTAGTAGGTGACCCGCAGCAGTTGAGCCCGGTAATTCTGCTGAATCCCATAGATAATGAGAAGCTTAAGCGGATTTATGGAGTGACAGATGAGTATGATTATATAAAGAATTCCATTTATAAGACCTATCTGGCATGTGATGCAGTCAGCGAGGAAATTCTGCTCAGCCACCATTACCGCTGCAATAAGAAAATTATTTCATTTAATAATAAAAAATATTATAACAACAAGCTGATTATCAATAGTCCAGATAAAGAAGCTAATCCGCTGATTTTTAAGAATATTCCAGCAAATACCACCAACTATAAGAATACAGCGCCGCAGGAAGTGGAAGAGATTATTTCGTTTATCAAAGAACATCCGGATAAGAGCATTGGTATCATTACTCCGTTTACCAATCAGAAAGAGCTGATTAACAAGGCGTTGAAAGACAATGGGATGGAAAATATTCCCTGCGGAACGGTTCATGCATTTCAGGGAGATGAAAAAGATGTTGTGCTTTTTTCGCTGGCAATCACCCAGCAGACTTATCAGGGAACTTATGACTGGCTGAAAAATAATAAAGAACTGATTAATGTGGCAACCTCCCGGGCAAAAGACCAGTTGGTAATATTGTCGGATATCAAGGAACTGAAGCGTTTGCATTCCGCTGGGGATGATGATATTTATGAGCTGGTAGATTATGTCCAGACCAACGGTGAGGCGCAGGTGACAGCAAGAGAGACTTCTTCCAGGGCATTGGGAATCAAGCCGTACAGCACGCAGACAGAGGCTGCATTTTTAACCACATTAAATCATGCACTAGATAATGTGCTGAATACAAATAACCGCTGCGTTGTGCAGAGAGAAGTCAGCATTGCACACGTATTTCAGGAAAATGAATCCTATGACGACCTTTTTTATACCGGAAGATTTGACTTTGTGGTATATGAAAAAGGATACCGGGGACAGGACATGCCGATACTCGCCATTGAGTTAGACGGAAAAGAACATAAAGAAAATGCCATTGTACGGGCGAGAGACGAGAAGAAAAATGCAATTTGCCGGGCACATGGATTTGAGTTACTCCGGGTGGAAAATTCTTATGCCAGAAGGTATAATTACATTAAGAATATACTGATACAGTATTTTAAGAGGGTAAGGTAACGAAAAACCCCTTGACATCTCACCCAAAACTAATTATATTTATAACAGTGTTATATAACACTGTTATAAATGAAACGGAGGCATCAGTGACTAAACCAATCGAAGGCGTATCGGAAAGAATACTTTCCTGCGCAACGGAAGAATTTTTAGAAAAGGGTTATTCCGATGCATCGCTTCGCACCATTGCGGCGAAAGCGGGAACAACCACAGGTTCTATTTATTCCAGATTTAAAGACAAAGAAGGGCTGTTTGCAGCAATTGTAGGACCGGTGGCAGAGTATATGATGAATCTTTTTGTGAAGACGCAGGAAGAATTTCATGCAGTAGAGCCGGAGCGGCAGCCGAAAGAAATGGATGACTATGTAATATCCGGAATGGATGAAATGCTGGATTACATCTATGATAATTTTACCGCATTTCAGTTATTGCTGGAGGCGTCCTATGGAACGAAGTTCCAGAATTTTGTAGAAGAGTTGGCAGAAGTAGAGGCAGAATATACCTACAAGTTCATGGAGGTTATTCATTTTCAGAATGATGAGGAAAATGAAGTGACGGGAGAATTCATCCATATTATGACAAGGGCATTATTTGACAGCATGTTTGAAGTTGTGCGTCATAAGATGGAGAAAGAAACTGCACAGAAATACGTTCATATGCTGGAAAAATTCAACTATGCAGGCTGGAATACCATTTTAAAATTCGAAGTGTAAAAGATAGTAAGACTGCTTATCTTGTAACAGCAGGAAGCAGTCTTTTCTTAAAAGTGCTGGTTAGTTAAACCTAATTCATATTAGACGACACTATGCAATGGAAATATCAAAAAGGTGCATTCCAGAATCCAAGAAGTCAGTTCTTCTGCCTGAATACCAACAGTGAGGTGGCACTTGGCTGTGAAAATATGTGACAGCAGCACACCGGGAGCAGTTTTTAAAACAGTTTTCGTTTCAATAAGAAGAAAGAATCAATTATTTTTAAAGGAGGAGAAGAAAAAGTGAAAAAGGAAAGTTCCTTATCAAAGCTTTTTGCCTATGCCGGTAAATTCCGTTATCTGACTATAGCATCCTGGATTTTATCGGTAGTCAGCGCATGGCTGGCTTTGGTACCATTTTATTACATCTGGAGAATTATGAAAGAAGTGCTTTCTGTGGCACCGGATTTTGGCAAAGCAGCTCATTTAAAAGAATATGGCTGGGCAGCCGTTGGATTTGCCATTTTATCCATGCTGGTTTATGTGTTTGCACTGATGTGTTCCCATCTGGCAGCATTCCGCGTCCAGGCAAATATCCGCACCAGCCTGATGCGGCATATCCTGACACTGCCAATGGGATTTTTAGATAAAGACGGAACCGGCAAAATCCGTAAAATCGTCAATGAATCCAGCGCAGCAACAGAGACCTATCTGGCGCACCAGTTACCGGATCAGGCAGGAGCCATCGCAACACCGGCAGGTCTTTTGGTATTGCTTATGGTATTTGATTTCCGGCTTGGTCTTTTGAGCCTGATTCCTGTGGTGGCAGCATTTTTGATTATGGGAACCATGACCGGACAGCGTATGAAAGATAAGATGGAAGAATATCAGAATGCATTGGACGAAATGTCCAGCGAAGCAGTGGAATATGTCCGTGGAATCCCGGTAGTAAAGACTTTCGGACAGTCGGTATTTTCATTCAAACGCTTTCAGGCCTCTATCAGGAAATATGAAAAATGGACGATTGCGTACACGAAGGAAATGCGGATACCAATGACGGTGTATACAACCGTTATCAATGCGGTATTTGCAGTGCTGATTGCAGCAACCTTTTTCTTTACACGAAATGGAGCCGATAATACCTTTTTATTAAATCTTTTATTCTATATTATCATTACGCCGATTATCACTGTGACCATGAATAAAATTATGTATTCCAGTGAAAATCAGCTGATTGTAGCAGATGCAATTTCCCGTATCGAAAGTATTTTAGAAAAGAAACCGTTACCGGAAACCGCCCATGCACAGGAGCCGGAGAACAACTCCATTACCTTTGAAAATGTATCCTTCCGTTATGAAGATGCCGGAAGAGATGCACTGCATCAGATTAATCTTGCCATCAAAGAGGGCGAGCATGTGGCATTTGTAGGACCGTCCGGCGGCGGAAAGACGACGCTGGCAAGCCTTGTGGCACGATTCTTTGATACTACGGAAGGACGCATCCTGATTGGAAATAAGGATGTGAAGGAAATCTCTTCCAGGCAGTTAATGGATATGGTGTCTTTTGTATTTCAGGACAGCAAATTATTAAAAACTTCCATTTTGGAAAATGTCCGCATGGGAAAGAAGGAGGCAACCAGAGAAGAAGTCATGCAGGCGTTAAAGGAAGCCCAGTGTGAAGATATTATTGCGAAGCTTCCAGATGGAATTGATACAGTAATCGGAAGCAGCGGAACCTATGTATCCGGTGGAGAAGCCCAGCGGTTTTCCATTGCAAGAGCCATGTTAAAGAATGCACCGATTCTGATTTTGGATGAAGCAACAGCCTTTGCAGACCCGGATAATGAAGCAAAGGTGCAGGAAGCGTTTTCCAGACTGTCTAAGGGCAAGACCGTAATTATGATTGCCCATCGTCTGTCCTCTATTGTAGACGCAGACCGGATTTGCGTTTTAAAGGATGGCAGTATTGCAGAAGAGGGAACCCATGAGACGTTACTTCAGAAAAATGGTGTATATGCCCATATGTGGGAAGAATACAACAAATCGGTACAGTGGAAGGTAGGTGCGTAATATGAGCTGGAAAGAAAAATTACAACATAAATATGCACTTTCAGAGCAGGGTGCAAATGACATGATAAAGGCATTTCTGACAGCAACCGTTTCCAATATTGTGTTGATGTTTCCGGTGGGACTGCTGTATTTTCTGGTGGAGGATTATCTGAATGATAACTTGAGCGGCAGAGGCGTGTTCTACCTTGTGGGAAGTATTCTCTGTCTGGTTCTGATTGCAGTGACAACGTATATCCAGTATAACTGCACCTTCCTTGCCACCTATGTGGAAAGTGGTGTGCGAAGAATTACGCTGGCAGAAAAATTAAGAAAGATTCCATTATCTTTCTTTGGCAAAAAGGATTTATCCGATTTGACCAGCACCATTATGGCGGACTGTGCCACGATAGAAACGGCATCCTCCCACTATATTCCGGAGCTTTTTGGAGCCTGTGTTTCCACCGCAATGATTGCTGTCAGCTTATTCTTTTTTGACTGGCGGATGGCACTGGCTGCACTGTGGGTACTTCCGGTATCATTCCTCATTGTACTGAGTGCCAGAAAATTTTTAAGATATCTTAGCAGAAAACAGATGAAACTGAAAATGGTCTGCACAGATGGCATTCAGGAATGCTTAGAGACGGTCCGGGATTTATGGGCAAATGATGCGCAGGAAAATTATATGGCTGGACTTGAGAAGAAAATTAAAGCAGTAGAAAAACATGCAGTGGCGGCAGAACTTGGAAATGCTGTTTTTGTATCCGGTGCCCAGATGATTTTAAAGCTTGGAATTGCGACGGTAGCATTGGTTGGCGGAATTTTACTTTCGAAAGGAAGTATTGATTTACTGACTTTCTTTATGTTCTTATTACTGGTATCAAGACTTTATGACCCGATGCAGATTTCCCTGCAGAACCTTGCCGCCATAATCAGTGTGGATGTGCAGTGCGAGCGGCTGGATGAAATTTTATCCCATTCGGTACAGAGTGGAAGCACCGAGATGAAATATGACGGATATGATATTGCATTTTCACATGTGGGATTTTCCTATGACAGTAAGGAAAGTGTGCTGAAAGATGTTACTTTTACCGCAAAACAGGGCGAAGTCACAGCATTAATCGGACCATCCGGCGGCGGTAAGACCACGGTCTCAAGACTTGCCTCAAGATTCTGGGATATCGATAAGGGAACGATTACGGTAGGCGGCATGGACATTTCAAAGATTGACCCAGAAACACTGATGTCTCTTTATTCCATTGTCTTTCAGGATGTTACACTTTTTAACAATACGATTATGGAAAATATCCGTATTGGACGTTCCGATGCAACAGATGAGGAAGTCATTGCGGCAGCAAAATTGGCACACTGTGATGAATTTGCAGATAAACTGCCGGAAGGCTGGCATACCATGATTGGGGAAAACGGTTCCGAATTATCCGGCGGAGAACGTCAGAGAATTTCTATTGCAAGAGCATTTTTAAAGGATGCGCCGATTATATTCTTAGATGAAGCGACCGCATCCTTAGACGTAGATAATGAAACACTGATTCAGGAGGCATTGTCCCGGTTGATTCAGGATAAGACGGTTATGATTATTGCACACCGCATGCGTACGGTGTCAGATGCAGATAAGATTGTGGTATTAAAAGATGGAGTGGTAGCCGAAGAGGGTGCGCCGGAAGAACTTACAGCAAAGGATGGCGTTTACCGGCATATGGCAAAGACACAGCTTCAGGCAGCAGGCTGGAAATTGTAAAAAGCAGTTGACCTCCCCTTTGTTCCGTCATAAGATAAAAAAGATAGCGGGAATGCTATTGCGGAAATAGATAACGGAGGAAAAAAGAAAATGAGTTTTTCAGAAAGAAAAAACACAAAAGATGGTATGGCAGCAGGTCAGAAAGCCAGCGTAGATAATATTTATTCGCTGGATGGCAAAGTGCCGGTTTTAAATGCAATTCCATTTGGCTTGCAGCATATTTTAGCTATGTTTGTAGCCAATATTGCACCGATTCTGATTGTGGCAGGGGCCTGCGGAATGGATGCAAAGAATACGGCAATGATTATTCAGAGTGCAATGATGATTGCCGGAATCGGAACATTGATTCAGTTATTCCCAATCTGGAGAATCGGTTCGAGACTTCCGATTGTCATGGGAATTTCCTTTACCTTTGTATCCATTGCCTGTGTCATTGGCGGACAGTATGGCTATGGAGCAATCATGGGAGCGGTTCTTGTTGGAGGTATCGTAGAAGGTATCCTTGGACTTTTGTCCAAATACTGGATGAAACTGGTAACACCGATTGTAGCAGCTACCGTTGTAACAGCAATTGGATTTTCCCTGCTTGAAGTAGGTGCAGATTCCTTTGGTGGTGGCAGCAGCAGTGCAGATTTCGGATCTGCAACCAACTGGATACTTGGAACTGTGACACTGGTATGCTGTATCGTATTTAATATTGTAGCAAAATCCTATTTCAAACAGTTATCCGTACTGTTTGGACTGATTGTAGGTTATATTGTGGCATTGTGTATGGGTGTGGTAGATTTTTCAGCACTTTCCGATACAAGCCTTCTGGCACTGCCGCATCTGATGCCATTTAAAATGGAATTTCATGCAGATGCTATTATCGCATTTGTTTTGATATTCTTAGTGTCAGCAACCGAGACAATTGGAGATACCTCGGCACTGGCATCATCCGGCTTAAACCGTGATGTCACCCAGAAAGAGACTGCGGGCTCACTTGCCTGTGATGGATTTGTCAGTGCATTATCTTCGGTATTTGGCTGTATGCCGATTACATCCTTCAGCCAGAATGTAGGTCTGGTTGCCATGACCAAGGTTGTAAACCGTTTTGTCATTGCAACGGGGGCCATAATTATGATCCTGGCAGGAATTTTCCCGGTAGTAGGTGCAGTACTTGCCACACTGCCAAGTGCAGTTCTGGGCGGATGTACAATTATGATGTTCGGAACTATTGTAATCAGTGGACTGCAGATGATTGGAAAATGTGGATTTTCCCAGAGAAATATTACCATATCGGCACTGTCCTTAAGTATCGGATTAGGCTTTACCCAGCTGCCGGATTTATTTGCAATCTTCCCAGGCATTATCCGTTCTATCTTTGCAGAAAACTGTGTAGCAGTTGTATTCCTTACTGCCATTATTTTAAATCTTGTATTGCCTAAAAATATGGAAGTAGAACGTCAGGAAAAGTAGCAGAGGAGAGCATATGAATATAGCAGTATATTGCGGTTCATCCGCAGGAAGTAAGGAAGCATATACCATCGGTGCAGTAGCCCTTGGCATGTGGATTGCAGAGAACGGACACACACTGGTATACGGTGGAGCCCGGGGCGGATTGATGGGAACCATAGCCAATTCCGTATTATCCAATGGTGGAAAAGTAATCGGTGTACTGCCACAGGTGGAATCCATTCAAAACCGCAGACACCAGTTTTTGACAGAGTACATAGATACGAAAGATATGGCGGAGCGGAAAGCGAAAATGATAGAGTTAGCAGATGTTTACATCGCACTGCCGGGTGGTCCGGGAACCTTAGACGAGTTATCGGATATCATATCCCTGCAGCGTCTTCACATCAATGAGAATCCATGTATTCTTTATGATATTGATGGCTTCTATCAGCCACTGAAAGCATTTTTCGAAGAAATGCAGAGCTCAGGCTTTGCAGCAAAAGAAGATTTTAACCGTCTGCTGATTTCCAAAGATTTATCGGAGATCGAAGCATTTATCCTGCAGCATTAAATGAAGCAGGAAAATAAAGACGGAGATTACGGATACAAAATACAGACCAAAAAGAAAACTCATAGTAAATTCCAAACGGAATCTGCTATGAGTTTTCTTCTTTCGCAAGCAGCGATATCTTAAAAAATATCTTGAAATAGTTTTATCCTAACAACTGATCTACATAATCTTTAATTGCCATATTGTCTTCCGGCATCTGGCAGCCGACGATATACATGCCTTCGTCGTCGGAACTTCGGATAATATGACCTTCCAAAGCAGCTTGATCCGGTAAATCAAAGGAAAGGATATTTAAGAGAATATCAGTCCCTTTGCTATCTGCAAAGAACGGTGCATCGCAAAGGAAAGCAAATCCGTTGGCACTGATATTTTCCATACGTCCCTGGAAGGTTTCTCCGGTGTTCTTAACTGTAATATTACAGAAATTGGAAAGGTCGGCACGAGGATATTTCCGTCGGTTTAAAATATTTGGACTGCCGGTGATTTCTACGACGAAATCAGAGGTTGTTTTATCTACATGGACGGAGACATTATCCCAGCAGTAAAGCACATTCCCAACAGTAATCTGGATGGAACAGGATTTGTTGTTACGAAAAGAAAGCTTTTCTTCCAGAGAAAGTATAATCTGGTTGGAATACTGTTTCAGAACTTCACCATGGAAAACATGGTCAGGGTTTTCCGTCAGGCGGATGGTTGCTTTCATACCAGGGTTGATATCCTCAATACCCATGAAGCCGCCGATTCCAAGCTTGCACATCAATGCCTGGATTTCATTTTCTATGCTGTTAATATTGTTAGCACTTTCATCATATTTACTTACCATACGCTGACTGATATCATCAGAATCATGAATGCAGAGTGTCATGGTATCGACAATTTCAGAAATATACTTCATATTTTCTACTAACTGGCGGTTTGATGTTTCCACTTCTTTGATTGCATTGTCAATGACCTGTATATGCTCACCCATCTGAGATGAGTCAGCGGTAATTTTATTCACATTTTCACCGGTCAGTGTGACTTTCTCAAGAGTAAGCTGAATAAGTTTTAAGGTCTCTTCAATGGATTTTGTCATCTTGCCGGAGATTTCATCCAAACGCATCAGCGCATCCTGGATCTGTTTGGAAGAAGCCTTGGTTTCAGTGCTCAAGGTACGGATTTCCTCAGCAACAACAGCAAATCCTTTTCCTGCTTCTCCGGCTCTTGCAGCTTCAATGGAAGCATTTAAGGCAAGGAGATTGGTCTGACCGGAGATGTTGTCAATGGTTCCGGTTTCGGATTTTACTTTTTCGAATTCAGAGGTAAATTCTGTCAGAACCTGTTCTACTTCATTGGAAAGTCTGGACATGGTTCCTGCAGTTGTAACAAGACTCTCCAAGTCAGCAGAACTGACCTGTGCATGATGAATGGATTCATTGGTAAGAGAAACCATTTCCTGAATCATGGAGCCGACATGTTCTACCTGGGAATTGATGTCAGTTGTCATATCAAGGGAAGAAGTCGTACGGTTCTGTAATTCCTGATTGTTGTTGGTCAGATTGTTCATTCCTTTTAAGACAACGTCAGAACCGTGTTTATTTTCATTAGCCAGTTCCCGGACAACGGTGATACCGTCCATAACGTTATTGCTGGCAGTTTTCACCTTTTCTACGGTATTTACCACACGATGTAAATCATCCTTGATACTGTCTGTCAGTGCACCGTCAGCCTCGTTTAAATGGCGGATGGACATGATATAACAGATATAGCACAGAATCAGGCAGGATATCTGCAGCTGATAATTTTTTACGTCAGTAGCAGTGGTGCAGCTTAATACCATATAGCGGTAAATAATACTGATCGCTACGCTGATAGTATTTGCAATACCGCACTGCAGCATGAATTTCCGGTCTTTAAAAATAATTAAAAGACTGGTTACCGGCAGAATGTAGGTAAATGCAATTGGGGATGCTGTGGTACATAAAAGATAAGTATAAAAGATACCGTAACCAAGCACCAGTATATAGCGATAGATGTCAGTAGTTTTGCCTTTGATTTTTAGAAATAATTCTCCAATAAAAAATGGAATCCAGCAGAGCAGAACAAAATAGAGATACTGCTTCGATGGATAGAGACCGTTGGACATATCGGCACCATAGTTAGCGGTCAGCAGCAGGGAAAATACAAGCCAGATTCTGCGGGCTTTGATATTGGCCTTGGCTTTAAAAACATTTTCATCATAATTCATAGATATTCTTAATCCTTCTCTTTCGTACAATGATGTAATAAGCTAAACTAATTCTAAGCCATTTTTTTGTGGTTTTCAAGGTATTTTATGGAAAACATAGCTTGCTTTTTTGTGGGGAATGTGTATAATGAAAATCGTTGAAAAACGGGGTGCTCGCACAGGCGGGCTGAGAGTAAGCAGAAGCTTTAACCCAGAACCTGATTTGGATAATGCCAACGTAGGGAGATAACGAAACGCAGGTGCGATTACTTAGTGTGCAGGAATCTTTTTTACAGAGGTCCTGCACTTTTGTTTTTGCGGGTAGTGAGGAGAAATCACATATGAATATTACAAGAGAACAGCTTCTTCTTTATGCCATTACCGACCGTAGCTGGCTTAAGGGAGAGACCTTATATGAGCAGGTGGAAAAAGCATTAAAGGGCGGAGTTACTTTAGTGCAGCTTCGGGAAAAAGAATTATCTGAGCCGGAATTCGAAGCAGAAGGCAGAAGCCTTTTGGAACTCTGCCACCGTTATAGGGTACCATTGATCATCAATGATAATGTGGAACTGGCAGAAAGGATAGGAGCCGATGGTGTGCATGTGGGGCAGTCCGATATGGAGCTGACCCGTGCAAGAAAAATTCTTGGAACAGATAAAATCATCGGAGTGACTGCGAAAACAATAGAACAGGCACAAGCAGCAGAAAAAGCCGGTGCAGATTACTTAGGAAGCGGAGCCGTATTTGGCAGCAGCACCAAGACTGATGCAAAGCCGATGGAACTAACCCTGCTGCAGGAAATCTGTCAGAGCGTCACCATCCCCGTAGTCGCAATTGGCGGCATCAACCACGATAACATCCTGAAATTAAAAGGATGCGAAATTGCAGGAGCAGCAGTTGTAAGTGGAATCTTCGCATGTGAGGACATCGAAGAGGGAACGAAAGAACTGTTGCAAAAAGTAAATATGGTAGTAAAAAATCATGCATAAGATAGGACATAAAAAAGTCTTACTTATATAAATTTCAGAGGATTCTTTTTTTGAACAAGGTATTTCAGGACAAGCCGAAGCCCGTATCAGAAAATGATTCATCTGAACAATTCAGCGGCAGATTGGGGGCACCACCTTAGGTCGCTATACAAAATTAATGCAAAGGAGACAAATGTATGAACACAGCATTAACAATCGCTGGAAGTGATTCCAGTGGAGGCGCCGGCATCCAGGCAGATATTAAGACGATGACCGTCAATGGCGTATACGCCATGAGTGCGATCACGGCACTTACTGCCCAGAATACAACCGGCGTAACAGACATTATGGAGGTAACTCCAGAATTTTTGGCAGAGGAGCTGGATCGTATTTTTACGGATATATATCCGGATGCAGTGAAGACCGGAATGGTCTCTTCCAGTGCTCTGATAGAGACAATTGCGGACAAACTGACAGCGTACCACGCAAAAAATATAGTCGTGGATCCTGTTATGGTAGCGACCAGCGGAGCAAAGCTCATCAGCGATGACGCTATCGGTACATTGAAAACTAAATTATTGCCTCTGGCAACTGTTATAACTCCAAATATCCCGGAAGCGGAAGTGCTTTCCGGTATGGAGATAAAGACAGAAGCAGATATGGAAAAAGCAGCAGAAATCATTTGTAAAACCTTCGGTTGTGCCGTGCTGTTAAAAGGCGGACATCAGTTAAATGATGCCAATGATTTGCTCTGGCAGAAGGACAAAGAGCCGGTATGGTTCCACGGAAAGAGAATTGACAATCCAAACACCCACGGAACCGGTTGTACCTTATCATCTGCCATAGCATCTAATCTTGCCAAGGGACGCAGCCTGGAAACATCCGTGCAGTACGCAAAGAATTACATATCCGGCGCACTGGCAGCCATGTTGAATCTGGGAAAGGGAAGCGGCCCGATGAATCACGCATTTGCAATAGAAGGAGAATATACCAATGAATGAGAAGAAGACATCTGTATTCAGTAATGGATTAATCTGGTTTGGAGCCGGTGTATCCATTGCTGAAATTTTAACCGGAACTTATTTTGCACCGCTTGGATTTGGAAAAGCCATGGCAGCTATCTTATTAGGACACTTAATCGGTGGACTGATGATGTTTGCAGCAGGGATGATTGGTGCAAGAGAACGAAGAAGTGCTATGGAAACCGTAAAAATGAGCTTTGGAGAGAAGGGAAGCCTTCTTTTTGCAGCGTTGAATGTATTGCAGCTGGTAGGATGGACAGCCATAATGATTTATGATGGCGCACTGGCAGCCAATGGTGTCATTCCGGTAGCAAACTGGTTCTGGGCAGCTATTATCGGAGTCCTCATTATCCTTTGGATTCTGATTGGACTTACCAATCTTGGAAAGCTCAATACCATTGCAATGACCGCATTATTTATCCTGTCACTGGTATTGTTTAAAGTGATTTTTATTGGAAATGGAGCCATTCCGGCAATCGTGGATGATGGAAGCCTTACCTTTGGCGCAGCCGTAGAGCTTGCGGTAGCAATGCCACTTTCCTGGTTGCCATTAATCAGTGATTATACAAGAGAAGCAGAAAAACCATTTGCAGCAACCGCAGTCAGCGTTGTTGTATACAGTCTGGTCAGTATTTTCATGTATGTCATTGGTATGGGTGCAGCACTTATTACCGGTGAATATGATATTGCACAGATTATGTTAAAGACCGGATTTGGTATCGTAGGACTTGTGATTATCATTTTCTCAACAGTAACAACGACTTTCTTGGATGCTTATTCTGCAGGTGTTTCCAGTGTATCCATTTCTGAGAAAATCAATGAGAAATGGGCAGCAATTATTGTAACGGTAATCGGAACTGTTGCAGCAATTGTATATCCAATGGATAACATTACAAATTTCTTATATCTTATCGGTTCTGTCTTTGCTCCGATGATTGCCGTACAGATTGCAGATTACTTTATTTTAAAGAAAGCCAATGCAAAAGACATGGCATTTCAGTGGCGTAATCTTGGTGTCTGGCTTATCGGATTTGTGCTTTACCGTGTGCTGATGCACATTGATACTCCGGTTGGAAATACACTTCCGGATATGGTGGTTACCGTCATTCTCTGCGTGATTGTGGAAAAAGTTGCAGAAGCAGTAAAGAAAAACTAAGAGGTTCCCGTCCTCTCGGATGGGAACAGAAGAGAGGACAAAATGAATCACAAATCAAACTTAAAGAAATTAACCGTAACCGCAATTTTTGCAGCAATCGCAGTCGTAGGAAGCCTGTTTTCATTTCCGGTATTCGGCTCAAAGTGTGCCCCGGTACAGCATCTTGTAAACGTACTGTGTGCTGTTCTGGTAGGACCTTGGTGGGGACTTGCCCAGGCATTTATTGCATCCTTAATCCGTAACCTTTTAGCATTGGGAAGTCCACTGGCATTTCCGGGAAGTATGTGTGGAGCACTTCTTGGCGGACTCCTTTATAAATATGGAAAGAAACTCCCATTTGCATATATCGGTGAGGTAGTAGGAACCGGAATTATCGGTGGAATGCTTTCTTATCCGGTTGCTTATCTGGTAATGGGAAATACAGCAGCTGCATTATTTACTTTTGTAGTACCATTCTTAATCAGTACCTGTGGAGGAACCATTATTGCAATGATTATTACCATTCCTTTAAAGAAATCAGGAATGTTAGCAAAAATGAAAGACAGTCTGGAGAACTAGAATATGGAATTAGAAGCCGGAAAAATTGTAGAACTGCATCATGAGATAAAAAAGAAACGTCCGGTCATTCACTGTATAACCAATGCGGTGACCGTCAATGACTGTGCCAATATTCTGCTGGCAGCAGGCGCATCGCCGACCATGGCACATCATCCGCTGGAAGTGGAAGAGATAACAGAAGGGGCAGCCGCATTAGTCTGTAATCTTGGAGCCATTGCGGATTTTGAAGCCATGGAAAAAGCCGGAAAGAAAGCGGATGAAATGGGACATGCCATTGTATTAGACCCGGTAGGAATTTCCGGTTCTACTTACCGGCGGATGCAATGCCAGACTTTGATAAAAGAAATTCACCCGACCTGCATTCGGGGAAATTATTCTGAGATTCGTGCACTGTTAAAGGACTGCAATACCGTAACCGGTGTGGATGCATCGGATAAGTCTGTTGATGTGGAAAGCATGAAACAGTATGCGAAAGCACAGAAGACCATACTGATTGCATCCGGTGCAGTGGATGTGATTACGGATGGCGGAGAAGTCTTTGAATGCAGAAGAGGCCATGAAATGATGGCACATATTACCGGAAGCGGTTGTATGTCATCGGTTATGCTGGGCGCATTTCTTGGAACAGAAGCAACCATAGAAGCGGCAGCAGCCTGCTGCAGTTTTATCGGATTGTGCGGCGAGGCAGCTGCAGAAAAAACAAAGGAATGTCAGGGCGGTACCATGACATTCCGAAATGTTTTCATCGATGAAGTTTCGTTGATGACACCGGAGAAAATTTATGACCGGTATCAGAAAAAGTAGTTTTGTATACCAGATGATGCATTAATCATTTGGAGTATTGTGAAACCGGCCTTCCAATTCCTCCGTCTTTACAATATTGATAAATGCGTGTGGGTCGATGGAACGTATCATAGGAATTAACTGGCGCTTAGCCTCCGTATTAATGACGGAGTAGATAAGCGTCTTTTCTTTTTCTTCATAACAGCCAATGCCCTGAAAGAGGGTGGCATCATGGTTGGTGGTTTCCCGGATCGCATGATAAATTTCATTGGATTTATCGGAAATAATAAACAGAGTCTCTTTCTTGTAACGCTTATAAAGCATCTGAATTACCTGGGTGCTGCAGAACTGGTAAATAATGGAATAAAGTGCAATAGACCAGCCAAAGAGAGCACCTGCAATGGCAAGGATAATGACATTGCCAAGGAGAATATAATTCCATGCATCAATTCCCTTCTGGGAGGAAAGATAAATACTGATAAAATCGGTTCCACCGGTAGTAGTTCCAACGTTTAAGCACAGGCAGATGGCAAATCCGTTTAAAAGACCACCGAACACACTGATTAAAAGAACATCCTGTGTAAATACATAAGCCGGCAGCAGGTCTACGAAAATACTGGATAAGAAAATCGTAAGAATCGAGTACCAGGTAAATTTTTTCCCAAGGAACCGGAAACCGATATAGATTGGGAAAATATTTAAAACCACGTTGAAAAAGGTATATGGAATATCAATATGGAAAAAGGTCAGCCCGATTTTCTGTAAGAGCAGGGACACTCCGGAAAAACCGCCCGGAAATAATCCGGCAGTTTTCGCAAAACAACGCAGGTTCCATGCATACAGAATCGATGCAAAAAATACGATGAAAATCCGGAAGACCTGATAAAATTTTGGGTGTTTGGATTCAATGGAAAGAAACATAATGATTACCTCCTGTTATCAGATTTTTTTATAGGGCCTATGTCCATAACACTTCTCACAGACCCGGAACGGATAACCTACCGGCAGCGTTACGCCGCAGTATTTACAGGTGCGGATATAATCCTTCTTATCTTTGGCAAGAAGCTTCATAATTGTATCTTCTGTCTTTTCCCGTTCCCGGTTTAATCGCTCGCTATCAGAAATTTTTCCCATTCTGGTGGAAAACTGATGGTACAAGTCCAGCATTTTATAAAAAGTTTCGTAACGCATCAGTCCCTTGTCATTACACATAATCAGTGATGGAAAATGAAGGGAGACATCAGCAGTATAGGTTTTACAGTAATAGAGCCACAAATCAACGATATCCCGGTTTTTGATATCAATGGAGCAGGTCAGCATCCGGTAGAGGGTATGTTTATCCTCAAACCCATCGATTTCTTTACGGGCTTTATATGCCTTATCATATAGAAAGAGAATTTCGTCAATGCTGATTTTCTCAAAAGGAGCAGAGGGCTCTACGGATTTCCATATTTTTAAAATGGCATTTAATGGCTCGTCCATATCTAAAAGGATATGTGGGAAACCAAGGCTTACCTTCTTAATAACTGGTTCCGGCTGGTCAAAACGTTTGGCAATATAATTTCTGGCATCCTCGCCCATGGCATTGACATAACCGGTGTCATACATGCCAAACCGTCCGGCACGTCCGGCAATCTGCCGTATCTCCGGAATATTAAGCGGGCGGGTGGAAATGCCGTCATACTTTTCTGTCTGGATAAAAACAATTCTTCGTACCGGAAGATTCAGTCCCATACCGATGGCATCGGTGGAAACCACTACTTTTGTTTCGTGGCTTAAGAAAAGACGAATCTGTCTTCTGCGGATTTCCGGTGGAAGACTGCCGTAGATGACACTGGCACGAATTCCCTCACGTTCTAATCGTCCGGCAATGTCTAAGACAGCACGCTTGGTAAAAGTGATTAGTGCATCACCTTCTGTGACATCATCCGGAAAAACAAATGCCTCTTGCTCACAGACCAGTGCAGTTTTCCGTTCATAGTGGCGAACCTCAAAGGTATCCTCGCAAAGGGCTATGAGGTGGGTAACAACTTCCTCGGCAGCAGGACTCATGCAGATATGGATTTCATCTGCTTTTACCCCCAGAATAGCGCGGGTCCAGGAGTGCCCACGGTCACGGTCTGCAATCATCTGTGCTTCATCAATAACGGCAATATCATAGTGCTGTTCCATGTCTAACATTTCAATGGTAGAAGAAGTAATCCGGCTGTTTTCCTCCGGAATGCATTCTTCTCCGGTAAGCATCGTACAGGCAATGCCAGCATCTTTCATTTTCTCATAGATTTCCAGCGCCAGAAGACGCAAAGGACCAAGATAGACTCCGCACGAAGCCTCTTTTAAACGCTCTAATGCGTGATAAGTTTTGCCACAGTTGGTAGGACCAACATGCAGGATAAAATGCCGCTGCATGCCTCTGGTCTGTGGAAATTCTGTTTCCGGTTTCAACGGAACCATCCCGACAATCTGATGACGCATTCCAAATTGTCCATACTGATGGCACAAATCCTTTAAGGTGCGCCGGCAGATTGCAAGGGGCATTTCCTGATATAAAAAGTTTAAGAAACGCTCTGTAATTAATTCCGGTTCCTCGTCCCGCAGGGAACTGATATCAAGACGGACCAGCTCAGCAACAAGATAAGTCTCAAACTGCATAATATAAATGGGATTGGCATCCCGATAAACAAAATAGGCAAGATTACGGAGCTGACGGTGATAATTCTCCAGCTGCGGCTGTTTTATCTTCGGAGAATGGATAGCCAGCAGTTCCTTGGAAAGCCGCTGCATCCGCTTCGGATAGGGACCTGTTTCCGGTATCGCTTTTTTATGCTTCTTTTTCGCAAAGGTTTTATACTGGGCACAATAGAATTGTACCAATTTATCTGTCTGTATCATACGACCTCCATATCTATGCTAAGTATACCATTCTTTGGGTATGGTTGTAAAAGACATATTTTTCATGTGAAATCTTTTCCACCGCTGGTTTGACTTCGGAGAAAATGGGTGTTACAATCGTTCGGTATGAAATGCTTTATGCAGGTGATGGGGAAAGCTTATAAGATAATACAAAATCATTGGTTATTCAGCAATTGCCTGTTTGGGACTGGAAAATCCCACAGTTCTAAAGTACATGTTTTTCTTTTTGCTATGAAAACAGTCTTTTCCATGTTTGACAGTAATACTGCACCGTTCGCTGAAATACGGATGCATTTTAAGGACTGTTAGGGGCACTTGGAATTTCGTCTGGCAACAGGCAACGCTGGTACAGGGATGTACCAGCGAGGCACAGATGAACATGGATGTGAATTTGTGCCGGTTGCCAGACTGGGCAGATTGCAAATCGAAATTCCCTAGTGCCCCTTGCAGGACTTATGTGGCATCCGTATCCAGCGGACAGTACAGTATTCCAGTCAAAGCAGGCAAAAGACAGTTTACAATCAAGAAAAACATGCACCTAAGAACTGTTGGCATTTTCCGTTAAAAAACAGTTAATTGCTGAATAACCAATTGATTATATATATTAAGTTATAAGCTTTCCCCTTCGCCGGAGAAAGAAAGGAGACCGTGATGGAACACACAGTAGAAACTACGAAGAATCCGCTGGCGGAAGAAAAAATCGGGAAACTGATTGTCCGCTTTGCAATACCGGCAATCATCAGCATGCTGGTAAGTTCCCTTTATAATATAGTAGATCAGATATTTATCGGACAGGGCGTTGGCATGCTTGGAAATGCCGCAACAAATATTGCATTTCCGGTATCCATTATCTGCACGGCAACGGCATTGTTACTTGGAATCGGAAGTGCATCCAATTATAATCTGGAGACCGGAAAAGGAAATGTAGAAGAAGCAAATAAGATTGCAGGAACAGGACTGGGTCTTCTGTTTATCTGTGGAGTGATAATTGCAGCAATCGTATTGCTTTTTTTAAATCCGCTGCTGTATTTATTTGGTGTAACACCGGATGTGCTGCCATATGCACAGGATTATACATTTATTACAGCTTTTGGAATCCCGTTTCTGGTATCTACAACCGGTGGAACGCATCTGATTCGTGCGGACAGAAGCCCGACCTATTCCATGACCTGCATGCTTGTGGGCGCAATTATCAACACGATTTTAGATCCGTTATTTATTTTTACATTTAACTGGGGAATCAAAGGAGCCGCATGGGCGACTGTAATCGGACAGTTTGTATCAGGTCTGCTTGTTATTATATATTTTGTAAAATTCCGAAAAATGGAACTTTGGTTTTCCATGCTTCGTCCAAGGGTGAAATATATGAAAGCGATTGCAGCATTGGGAATGGCTTCCTGCATCAACCAGATAGCCATGGCAATCGTGCAGATTACCATGAATAATACGTTGCGTCATTACGGAGAAATGTCTGTATATGGAACAGATATCCCCCTTGCCTGCGTTGGAATTATCTCAAAAGTAAATATGGTATTTATGGCAATCTGTATTGGAATTTCCCAGGGCTGCCAGCCAATCTGGGGCTTTAATTATGGAGCGGGAAGTTTTGGGAGAGTAAGAAAAACATTTTGGCGTGCCTTTGAGATATCCGTGCTGGTGGGTGTTGTTTTTTTTATTGTGTTTCAGATATTTCCACATCAGCTGGTGGCGGTATTTGGTGATGGAAGTACAGAATATTTCCAGTTCGCAGAGCGGTATTTCAGAATTTTTATGTTTATGACATTTATCAATGGAATCCAGCCAATGTCTTCTAGTTTCTTTACATCCATTGGAAAAGCCAGACTTGGTATTGTTGTATCACTGACCAGGCAGGTGCTGTTTTTACTGCCGCTGATTCTTATTTTCCCTTTGTTTATGGGAATCGACGGAGTAATGTATGCAGGACCAATCGCAGATGCAGCTGCAGCTGTCGTTGCCATTTTCTATGCACTGCGTGAATTAAATATCATGAAAAATTTAGAAAAGAAAGCAGTATAAAAAATATCAATATAAAAAACGTCAAAAAGAATCCCATGGAAAACAGAAATATTCTCCATGGGATTTTTGCTATTTCCGGACATCTGCAGGAATTTGCCGGTGGCAGGTCCTACAGGTTATGAAATAGCGGTATAAAACGGCAAAAGGCAGGTCTTTGGGATTAGAAGCTGTGACCGCCGCCACCGCCGCCACCGCCGCCACTGCTACTGCCACCGCCACCGCC
>NZ_JAOQKI010000015.1:0-58704 GCF_025567465.1 Roseburia amylophila | reverse complement strand
CAAGGTCAAGCGAAGAAGAGCGCAGGGTGGATGCCTTGGCACTAAGAGCCGATGAAAGACGTGATAAGCTGCGAAAAGTCACGGGGAGGAGCAAATATCCATTGATCCGTGAATGTCTGAATGGGGAAACCCACATGAGAATACCTCATGTATCCATACGCCAATCCATAACGTATGGAAGGGAACCCGGTGAACTGAAACATCTAAGTAGCCGGAGGAAGAGAAAGAAAAATCGATTTCCAAAGTAGCGGCGAGCGAAATGGAAAGAGCCCAAACCGGAGTGCGTGCATTCCGGGGTTCGGACCGCATAATTGATTCAGCAATTCCAGCAGAACTGTTTTGGGAAAGCAGACCAGAGAGGGTGAAAGTCCCGTAAGCGAAAGAAGAGCTGACATGGCGGTATCCAGAGTACATCGAGACACGAGAAACCTTGATGGAATAAGCGGGGACCACCCCGTAAGGCTAAATACTACTTAGTGACCGATAGCGCATAGTACTGTGAAGGAAAGGTGAAAAGGACCCCGGGAGGGGAGTGAAAGAGAACCTGAAACCCTGTGTTTACAAGCTGTGGAAGCACTTTATATGTGCGACCGCGTACTTTTTGTAGAACGGTCCGGCGAGTTACGCTTACTGGCGAGGTTAAGGACTTAAGGTCCGGAGCCGAAGGGAAACCAAGTCTTAACAGGGCGGTTATAGTCAGTAGGAGTAGACCCGAAACCGGGTGATCTATCCATGTCCAGGTTGAAGATGCCGTAAAAGGCGTTGGAGGACCGAACCCACATCCGTTGAAAAGGGTGGGGATGAGGTGTGGATAGGGGAGAAATTCCAATCGAACCCGGAGATAGCTGGTTCTCCTCGAAATAGCTTTAGGGCTAGCCTCGTTTTAGTCTTGTGGAGGTAGAGCACTGAATTTCCGCGGGGGCGTCAAAGCTTACCAAAGAATATCAAACTCCGAATGCCATTAAGATGATGAACGGGAGTCAGACTGTACGAGATAAGTTGGACAGTCAAAAGGGAAAGAGCCCAGACCACCAGCTAAGGTCCCAAAGTGTGTGTTAAGTGGAAAAGGATGTGGGGATTCAAAGACAACTAGGATGTTGGCTCAGAAGCAGCCATTCATTCAAAGAGTGCGTAACAGCTCACTAGTCGAGAGTCCCTGCGCCGAAAATGTCCGGGGCTGAAACACAACACCGAAGCTGTGGAATCATACCTAGTATGATTGGTAGAGGAGCATTCTTAAGACCGACGAAGCTGTACCGATAAGGAGCAGTGGAGGGATAAGAAGAGAGAATGCCGGAATGAGTAGCGAGAGGAAGGTGAGAATCCTTCCGGCCGAATATCCAAGGATTCCAGGGTAAAGCTGATCTGCCCTGGGTAAGTCGGGACCTAAGGAGAGGCCGAGAGGCGTATCCGATGGACAACAGGTTTAGATTCCTGTACCACATATGGTCAGAACTGTGGGGACGCAGAAGGAAAGCATGAGCCAGGAATGGAAAGACTGGTACAAGCAGAGGGGATGGTGTGCTGGCAAATCCGCACACGAAAGTCCTTGCTGTGATGTGGAGCGAACTAAAGTAGCGAAGCATGCGGACCGGCTGCCGAGAAAAGCCGCTATTGTGCCATATGTGCCCGTACCGTAAACCGACACAGGTGGATGAGGAGAGAATCCTAAGGCCGACGGAAGAAGTATTGTTAAGGAACTCGGCAAAATGACCCCGTAACTTCGGGAGAAGGGGTGCCTGAGAAATCAGGCCGCAGAGAATAGGCTCAAGCAACTGTTTAGCAAAAACACAGGTCTATGCAAAACCGAAAGGTGAAGTATATGGGCTGACGCCTGCCCGGTGCTGGAAGGTTAAGAGGAGAGGTTAGCGCAAGCGAAGCTTTGAATTTAAGCCCCAGTAAACGGCGGCCGTAACTATAACGGTCCTAAGGTAGCGAAATTCCTTGTCGGGTAAGTTCCGACCCGCACGAAAGGCGTAATGATTTGAGCACTGTCTCGACAATACATCCGGTGAAATTGAAGTACCAGTGAAGATGCTGGTTACCCGCGCCAGGACGGAAAGACCCCATGGAGCTTTACTCCAGTTTGGTACTGGGATTCGGTACTGCATGTACAGGATAGGTGGGAGACGAAGAAGTTAGGACGCCAGTCTTAACAGAGTCGCTGTTGGGATACCACCCTTGCAGTATTGGGTTTCTAACCAGCCGCTGTGAACCAGCGGTGGGACAATGCCAGGCGGGGAGTTTGACTGGGGCGGTCGCCTCCGAAAGGGTATCGGAGGCGCTCAAAGGTTCCCTCAGAATGGTCGGAAACCATTTAAAGAGTGCAAAGGCAGAAGGGAGCTTGACTGCGACACCGACGGGTGGAGCAGGTACGAAAGTAGGACTTAGTGATCCGGTGGCATAAAGTGGGATTGCCATCGCTCAACGGATAAAAGCTACCCTGGGGATAACAGGCTTATCACTCCCAAGAGTTCACATCGACGGAGTGGTTTGGCACCTCGATGTCGGCTCATCGCATCCTGGGGCTGTAGCAGGTCCCAAGGGTTGGGCTGTTCGCCCATTAAAGCGGTACGCGAGCTGGGTTCAGAACGTCGTGAGACAGTTCGGTCCCTATCCGGCGCGGGCGTAGGATATCTGAGGGGAGCTGGCCTTAGTACGAGAGGACCGGGCTGGACGGACCACTGGTGCATCAGCTGGATACCAAATCCATAGCTGGGTAGCCAAGTCCGGAAGGGATAAACGCTGAAGGCATCTAAGCGTGAAGCCCCCCCCAAGATGAGATGTCCCTGTCTATAAGACAGTAAGACCCCTGAAAGAGTATCAGGTAGATAGGGCAGAGGTGGAAGCACGGTAACGTGTGGAGCTGACTGTTACTAATCGGTCGAGGGCTTGACCAAAGCAACTCGGAAACAATCTGTATGAAGTTTTGAAGGTATGTTACAAAACAAACCTATTGTGACGTACTTGTACGTCATTTTAGCATATAGGGGTGTAGTTCATCGGTAGAATAAGAGTCTCCAAAACTCCAGAGGAGGGTTCGATTCCTTCCACCCCTGTTCTTAAACAGAAAGTATATTTTATACTTTCTTTTTTTTACTTTACAGGAAATTGCTTTCCTGTAAAGTAAAAAACGCTCTGCGAGGATGCACACTGCGGCGTATAAGGTAGATGTCGCAAGCGACCGCCGCAGGCGCGAGAATGTGCCAAGGCACATTCTTTGTTATGCGAGTAGCGAGAAACTCGCAAAGCATGTTTCTCGTAGTTGTGTCAAGTATTCGTAAGAAGCTACCGGCAGACTTAGCATGAATTCACAAACAGCTATTAGCAGTAAATTTTGTATAAAAAAGAAAAGTGGTATAAAATAGACAAAGAGTGTTAAAATCTAAGAGAAAGCAATGAAAGAGAAGTTTTATAAAGGGCAGTCTACTGACATAGAAGAAAATATGTGATGAATGAAAACAGGATTGTGAGGAAGGGAGCTGTAAGAGAAATGAACAGGTATTGGTTGCATGCGGCATCAGGAGAACTTTCTTTAGCAAGGGATAATGGGAAAAATATAGAAAAGGAATCAGAACCGCAGATAATACTATTAAATATGGAAGAATTTCAGCAATTAGAAGGAAATTATCCGCATCGAAAGAATCTGATTAGCAGCATGCGTTTTATCCGCTATAGCAAAGTAGAGGCATTTCATGAATGTGTACAGGGGATTATACATGTACCAAAACAGGGAAGTAAAAAGGAAAAAGAGTTTTCCTTTGGCTTTTATCTCTTTGAAAATAAACTATTTTTAATAGAAGAAGATGAGGAATTACAGGAAATATTGGCAAAGGTCAAAAATGATATGTTTGATGGCTGCACACTTCATATGGTGTTGCTCTTTATTTGTAATGCATTAATTGACAATGATATTCTTTATCTGCAAAAGATAGAGGAAAATTTGGAGAAAGTAGAGGATGTTGTAATTAAGAGGATACCGGAGCATTTTAATGAAGTAATTATGCGTTATCGGAAGCAGCTTTCAGAGAGCCGGGCATATTATGAACAGTTGATGAATATGGGAGATTTCATGCAGATGTATATGAACCGGGAGTCTTTAGTAGAAGAGGAACAGGGCTGGGAACGCTATATGAATCGTGTGGAACGGCTGCATAATTACGTAGAGACAATCCGCGAGTATTTACAGCAAATCCGTGAAATGTATCAGACGCAGATTGATATTCACCAGAACCGGATTATGAGTATTCTGACCATTGTAACAACTCTCTTTTTGCCATTGACACTAATTACAGGCTGGTATGGAATGAATTTTCCGGGAATGCCGGAATTTCAATGGAAATATGGTTATCTGGCAGTAATCGGAGTGTCCGTTCTTCTTATTATTATAGAGATAGTATATTTCAAGAAAAAGCGGATCTGGATATCTTCGAAAGACGTAATGTAATGAGTGCAAGCGAGTCAACATACTTGCATGATTGACAATCAGTGAAATTAATGAGTGATACAATCACGTTATAATACACAAAATGTCCACTTATATGGAAAACAGCTGAATGTACGGAAAAAAGTGCAATAGTAAGTATTATGTAAATGTTATGTGTAGAAAGAAGTTTAGGAATAATGATGGAATTTGGAGCTTTTTTGAAGACTTTTGAAGGAATGCGAGGCTTATTACCTTATTTTTTGACACAAAAATTTGTGAAAAACGATAAAAAATATTGACTGAGTAAAAAAAAACTTGTAAATGTGACTAAAGTACCATAAAAAACGACAAAATGTGACAGGCAAACTGATTTTGGTAAGACCAAAATGGAGAAAAACAGAAAAATTTATTGTGTAAAATGCTCATAAAATTCATATACTAAGATGGTAAGCGAAAATTGACAAAAAAAAGAAATGATGTCATAATGCTCAAGAATCAAAAGTAAATCAGTTTATTTTTTTGAGGATGGTGAAAAAAATGAATGAAAAGAAAATCAAATTAGCTGGCACAGAAGAGGTTAGAGACTTTGTACGTGAGGCAGGAAAATGTGATTTTGACATTGATATTTCATACAATAGAGTAATAATTGACGCAAAGTCTTTTCTTGGAGTATTAAGTCTTGATCTGAATCGAGAGCTTACTGTTAAGTATGGCGGACATGATATGAACTTTGAGAATGTATTAAGCAAGTATGCAACTGCTTAAATGATGGCACAGGTTTTCTGGCAGCCAGAAAATACAGGTTCATAAGGTAAGAAGAAATACCGGGTAGCGGACAATTTGGATATTGTCTTTTCTATCTGGTATTTTTTTGTTATTATGAAATGAGAATAAGTTTTAATTCCTTTGAAGTCTGCTAGAAAAATGAGATTTTTCAAAAATTGATAAATAGAAAAAATAGTGAATAGCGTAAATAGAAATAAGTATAAGATGGGATGAAATGAGGTGACAGCGGAATGGAACGTGAGCAGATAAGAATATCGGTACGAAATCTGGTGGAGTTTATCTTGCGTTCCGGAGACATTGATAACCGTAGAGCCAGTCTTGATACGATGGAAGCCATGCAGGCGGGCAGCAGACTCCATCGGAAGATTCAAAAGAAGATGGGAAGCACTTACCATGCCGAGGTTCCTTTAAATATTATCATTGAGGAAGAAAATTATGAGCTTGGAATCTGGGGACGGGCAGACGGCATTATAATAGAAGAAACAGTTACCATTGATGAGATAAAAGGCGTATATTTAAGCCTTGACTTATTGGAAGAACCCGTAAAGGTACATCTGGCACAGGCAAAGTGCTATGCGTACATATATGGAATCCAGAATGATTTACAGAAAATCAATGTTCAGATGACATATGGAAATCTCGATACCGGAGATTTAAAATATTTTTCTTATGAATATAGCATGCAGCAGCTGCAGGAATGGTTTTCAGATTTGATTTTAAAATATAAGAAATGGGCGGATTTTCAGTATGAGTGGCGGAAGAAACGGCAGGCATCCATTAAAGAACTGGCATTTCCGTTTCCGTACCGGGAGGGACAGAAAGAGTTGGCTGCCGGGGTTTACCGTACGATAGCCAGAAAAAAGAATCTGTTTATTCAGGCACCCACCGGAGTAGGCAAGACCATTTCTACATTATATCCGGCAATCAAAGCGGTGGGAGAAGGATTAGGTGATAAGATTTTTTACTTAACTGCCAAGACTGTTACCGCAAATGTGGCAAAAGAGACCCTTGGCATTTTATGTGAAAAGGGTTATCGGGCAAAGAGTGTGCAGATTACAGCGAAAGAAAAATTATGCCCTTGTGAGGAAGTGGACTGTAATCCCGTAAGCTGCCCTTATGCAAAGGGGCATTTTGACCGGGTAAATGATGCGGTTTACGATTTATTACAGAAAGAAAATAATATGACAAGAGAAGTTTTGCTGGCACATGCAAAAGAATATCAGGTCTGCCCGTTTGAAATGTGTCTGGACACGGCAACCTGGGCGGATAATATTATCTGCGATTATAATTATGTCTTTGACCCGAATGTGTATCTAAAGCGTTTTTTCGCAGATGGCATCAAGGGTGATTACATCTTTCTGGTGGATGAGGCACACAATCTTGTGGAACGTGGACGGGAGATGTATAGTGCCGCCCTTGTCAAAGAGGATATTCTTGCGGTGCGGAAAATTATGAAGCCAAGAAGCTCTGCCATTGAGAAAGAACTGGGTAAATGCAATAAGCTGATGTTGGAATATAAGAGAGAATGCGAAACTTATCAGATTTACGAAAGCATTCCGAATCTCATTTTCTCCTGTATGCGTCTTGCAGCAAAAATCGAAGAATATATGCAGAAGAATCCGGAGTTCCCGGGGCGGGATGTGGTTCTTGATTTTTATTTTGAATTGAGAAATTTCTTGAATATCTATGAGCGTGTGGACGAGCATTATGTAATTTACGGGCAGCATGATGAAGAGGGCAGATTTGTCATAAAGCTTTTTTGCGTGGATCCATCCTTTAATCTGCAGGAGTGTCTGGATAAGGGAAATGCTACGATTTTCTTCTCGGCAACGCTGCTGCCGGTTCAGTATTATAAGGAGCTTTTGACGAATAAAACGGATAATTATGCGGTTTATGCAAAGACAACATTTTCTCAGGATAAGAGACTTTTGTTAATCGGAAATGATGTCAGCAGTAAATATACCAGAAGAACACCGGAAGAATACGGAAGGATTGCAGATTATATTTATCGTACAATAAAGAAGAAAAAGGGCAATTATATGGTGTTTTTCCCATCCTATCTTTTCCTGAAAAAAGTGCATGAGGCATTTGAACTGCGGACGGATGAAACAATTACCTGCATCTGTCAGGAATCCGGCATGCGGGAAGAAGAAAGAGAAGCTTTTTTAGAAGCATTTCAGGGAGAAAAAGAGGAGTCACTGGTGGCATTTTGTGTCATGGGCGGAATCTTTGGTGAAGGAATTGACTTAAAGAGGGAGCAGTTGATTGGCGCAATTATCGTAGGAACCGGTCTGCCGCAGATTAGCAATGAGCGGGAAATTTTAAAAGATTATTATGATAAGAAAGAGGGCATGGGATTCGACTATGCCTATCGGTATCCGGGGATGAATAAGGTACTTCAGGCAGCGGGACGTGTTATCCGGACTGCAGAAGATGTGGGAATTATCGAGCTTTTGGATGAACGCTTTCTGCAGAATGATTATCAGCGGCTGTTCCCAAGAGAGTGGGAACAGCGGAGTGTGTGCCAGCTATCTAATTTGGAAGAAAAGCTGGCTACCTTCTGGGAGGAAAAGCATTTATAATGTCGGCAGCAGATTTAAGAATTCTTCTGTGGAAGTAAGAATCGGCAGATTCGGATTTACGGAGACAGCAAGCTGTCTTCGTGGAAGAGGTTCTAAAGTTTTTAAGATAAACAAATCCTTAGATTCATGTTTCAAGCAATAGTCCGGAATGCAGGCGATACCAAGACCGATACGGGCAAGGTCAATCAGAAGGTCATTACTGCTCAGTTCAATTTCCGGAATCAGCTCCAACTGATGGGAAAGGAAGAGATTGTGCATGAATTCGCTGGTGGTACTCTTGTTATCGAGCATCAGCAGAGGATATTTTGTTAAATCCCGGAAACTTAATTCCTGTTGTTTTAAATTAAAGTAGGATGGATTCGCAATAAATACATCCGTAAAATCCAGTACCATTTTGCGGATGTAGGATTGATTTAATCGTACATTCGGGCAGTTGGTAACGGCAATATCGACTTTTCCCTGCTCTAAGAGGTCAACGCAGCCAAGAGAGGTTGCATTGGTAACCTTGATGGGAACGCTGGGAAATTTTTTATGAAATTCTTTTAAATAAGGTACTAAAAAATAGCGGCAGATAGTATCGCTGGCAGCAATATGAAGCTGCCCCAACCCAAGAGTATTGGATTCTAAGAGCTGGTTTTCCCCGCGGGCGATGAGATTCATGGCAGGCTCAATGTGTTTTAACAGAACCTGTCCTGCCGGAGTAAGCTGGACTTTCTTGGTGCTACGGATAAAAAGCGGCTGCTCTAATTTCTTTTCTAAGGTCTTGATGGACTGGCTTACTGCAGACTGGGAAATGTAAAGCTGCTTGCTGGCTTCCGAGAAGCTTAAGGAAGTAGCAACGTGGTAGAATACTTTATATAATTCGTAATTAATATCCATAACGGCTCCTTTGTCATATCAGAATGCATATCTTACATATTTTCCTTTATTATAAGTGACGCTTATAACTGTGTCAACATTAGTAACTCTTATAAATAAAATTAAATATATTAATTGTTCTTATTCATAATGCCGTGCTATAATGAGCATAAGAAAGTAAACATTCAGGAGGTAGAAGATGAGTAAGGTAAGAAGAGTGTATGTAGAGAAAAAAGACGCTTACGCAGTACGCGCCAAAGAGTTACATGCAGAGATTAAGAGTTATCTTGGAATCAGCGCAGTAGATAAGGTACGTGTCCTGATTCGTTATGATATTGAAAACATTTCTGATGATGTATATAAAAGAGCAGTTCAGACTGTATTTTCAGAGCCGCCGGTAGATGATGTCTATGAAGAGAATTTTGAAATGGGGGATGGAAAAGTATTTTCCGTTGAATTCCTTCCGGGACAGTTCGACCAGAGAGCAGATTCTGCAGAGCAGTGTGTGAAGCTTTTAAAAGAGGATGAAGAGCCGGTTATCCGTACCGCAACAACGTATGTTATTTACGGAGATATTAACGCTGAGCAGTTAGAGGCAATCAAGCATCACTGCATCAACCCGGTAGATTCCAGAGAGACCGGCATGGAGAAGCCTGAGACTTTGGTAACAGAGTTTCCGGAGCCTGCAGATGTTAAGATTATGACCGGATTTAAGGATATGCCGGAGCAGGAATTAAAAGCACTCTATGATTCCCTTGGACTGGCTATGACATTCAAGGATTTCTTACATATTCAGAACTATTTCCATGGAGAAGAAGATAGAGACCCATCCATGACCGAGATTCGTGTGCTGGATACCTACTGGTCAGACCATTGCCGTCATACCACATTTTCTACCGAGCTGAAAAATGTTGCATTTGAAGATGGTTTCTACAAAGAGCCAATGGAAAAGACATATGAGGATTATCTTGATACACACAAGAAAATGTATGAAGGCAGAGATGACAAATTTGTCTGCTTAATGGACATTGCATTAATGGCAATGAAGCGTCTGAAAAAAGAAGGAAAATTACAGGATCAGGAAGAGTCCGATGAGATTAATGCCTGCTCTATCGTAGTGCCTGTTGAAGTAGATGGCAAGACAGAAGAATGGCTTGTAAACTTTAAAAATGAGACCCACAACCACCCAACCGAAATCGAGCCGTTTGGTGGAGCTGCAACCTGTCTTGGTGGAGCAATCCGTGACCCGTTGTCAGGACGTACCTATGTATATCAGGCAATGCGTGTAACCGGAGCTGCTGACCCTACCGTATCTGTAAAAGATACCATGGAAGGAAAGCTTCCTCAGAAGAAATTGGTTCGCGGCGCAGCACAGGGATACAGTTCCTATGGTAACCAGATTGGACTTGCTACCGGATATGTCAAAGAAGTATATCATCCGGATTATGTGGCTAAGAGAATGGAAATCGGAGCCGTTATGGGAGCAGCACCTCGTCGTGCCGTTCAGAGACTGACTTCTGATCCGGGAGATATTATTATCCTCTTAGGCGGACGTACCGGACGTGATGGCTGTGGTGGAGCAACCGGTTCCTCCAAAGCACACAATACAGAATCCATTGATACCTGTGGAGCAGAGGTTCAGAAAGGTAACCCACCTACCGAGCGTAAGATTCAGAGACTTTTCCGCAGAGAAGAAGTTGCCCACATTATTAAGAAATGTAATGACTTTGGTGCCGGTGGAGTGTCCGTAGCAATCGGAGAGCTTGCAGACGGATTACAGGTTGATTTGGATAAAGTACCTAAGAAATATGCCGGACTGGACGGAACAGAACTTGCTATTTCCGAGTCTCAGGAGCGTATGGCAGTTGTTGTTGCACCGGAAGATGCACAGCAGTTCTTAGATTATGCAAAAGAAGAAAACTTAGAGGCTGTGAAAGTTGCCATTGTAACCGAAGAGCCAAGATTAGTATTGTCCTGGAGAGGAAAAGAAATTGTAAATCTTTCCAGAGCATTCTTAGACACCAACGGAGCACATCAGGAGACTGATGTAAAGGTAGAGCTTCCGGTAAAAGAAGAGAATTATTTAAATAAAATCGGCACAAAGGCTGTAGAAGAAGCAGTTGCAGCAGGCGATATGAAAGCAGCATGGTTAAATGAATTAAAAGACCTTAACGTATGTTCCCAGAAGGGTCTCGTAGAAATGTTTGACGGTTCCATCGGAGCAGGCAGTGTATACATGCCATATGGTGGAAAATATCAGTTGACCGAGACACAGAGTATGGTTGCAAAACTTCCGGTTATGAATGGAAAATGCGATACAGTAACCATGATGAGTTACGGATTTGATCCATATTTATCTTCATGGAGCCCATACCATGGAGCAGCTTATGCAGTATTAGAGTCTGTTTCCCGTATCGTAACAGCCGGTGGTGATTTCCACAAGATTCGTTTCACATTCCAGGAATACTTCCGCAGAATGTCGGAGGAGCCAAGTCGTTGGAGCCAGCCATTTGCAGCACTGCTTGGTGCTTATAATGCGCAGATTGGTTTCGGACTTCCATCCATCGGTGGAAAGGACTCCATGTCCGGTTCCTTCAATGAAATTGATGTACCGCCAACACTGGTATCCTTTGCAGTTGATGTAGCAAAAGAAAAAGATGTTATCACACCGGAGCTTAAGAAAGAAAATGATAAGCTGATGTTATTTACCATCGAAAAAGATGCTTATGATATGCCGGATTACGCACAGGTTATGAAGCTTTATGATGCAATTCATGAAATGACTGAGACAGGCGTTATCGTAGCAGCTTATGCATTAGACGGAAAAGGTCTTGCAGCAGCAGTCAGCAAGATGGCATTTGGTAATAAACTTGGCGTTACTGTAAATGCAGATGTAACAAAAGAAACATTATTTGCACCGGGCTTTGGAAATATCGTAGCAGAAGTTCCGGAAAATAAAGTTGTAAAAGCACAGGAAATTCTTGCAGCAGCAGGCCTTGCAGCGAACGGAGCTGTTGTGGGTGCAGTAAATGACAGCAAGAACTTTATCTATGGTGATATGAGCATTTCCATGGATGAAGCAATCGAAGCATGGGGACAGACTTTAGAGAAAGTATTCCCAACCAGAGCAACCACCGGAACAGAAGAAGTGAAGAGCGGACTTTACGATACCAAAGACATTTACGTCTGCAAGCACAAGGTTGCCCGCCCACATGTATTTATTCCGGTATTCCCGGGAACCAACTGCGAGTACGACAGTGCGAAAGCATTTGAAAATGCAGGTGCAGATGTAACCGTAAAGGTATTTAAGAACTTAAATGCAGAAGACATCCGTGATTCTGTTGATGTATTTGTAAAAGCAATTGATGAAGCACAGATTATCATGTTCCCTGGTGGATTCTCCGCAGGAGATGAACCGGAAGGCTCAGCAAAATTCTTTGCAACAGCATTCCGTAATGAGAAGATGAAAGAAGCTGTAAACAAGCTTTTAAATGAGCGTGACGGTCTTGCACTTGGTATCTGTAACGGATTCCAGGCACTGATTAAATTAGGTCTGGTTCCTTACGGCAAGATTACACACCAGAGACCGGATTCACCGACTCTGACCTACAATACCATCGGACGTCATATTTCAAAGATGGTATATACCAAGGTAGTGACCAACAAGTCCCCATGGTTAGCACAGGCTGAGCTTGGCGGCGTATACTGTAACCCGGCATCTCATGGAGAAGGTCGTTTCGTTGCTCCAAAGGAGTGGTTAGACAAGCTTTTCGAGAATGGTCAGGTGGCAACCCAGTATGTAAACGAAGCCGGTGTTCCAACCATGGATGAAGAGTGGAACGTAAACGGTTCTTACATGGCAATCGAAGGTATCACCAGTCCGGACGGACGTGTCCTTGGTAAGATGGCACATGCAGAGCGTCGTGGAGAGTCTGTTGCAGTCAACATTTACGGCGAGCAGGATATGAAGCTGTTCGAAAGTGGAGTAGCATACTTTAAATAAAATAGTAAAATAAAAACCGAGCGGTTCTGTTAAAAGCAGAACCGCTCGATTGCGTATGCAACACCATCTTCTTCATTGGAAAGGGAAATGAAATCAGCCGAATCTTTTAAGAGCTGTTGCGCATTTCCCATGGCAACGCCAATGCCGGCAGCTTTGACGATATCAAGATCATTTTCGCTGTCACCTACCGCCATGGTATCTTCCATGGAAATGTGGAGGTAATCACAGAGGAATTTAAGTCCTTTGGATTTGGCAATGCCGCATCTGGTAACTTCTAAGTTATGAAAACCGCCGGACACATAAGTGACTTCCGGGAAGGTGTCTAAGATTTCTTTTGTTTTTTCTCTTGTGGTATAGCTTCCATCTGCATCCGGTGCAAAGTTTAAAGTCAGTTTTGAAACACAAAGTTTATGTTCTTCGATATAAGCAGCTAAGTCAGTAATCGTCTTCCGTGTGGTCTGGATATATTTTTTTAAGGAATCCGGAATATCTAATAAGTTGGTAAGCTCGCTGGTGGAAAACTGGGTATAGCCGTCACCATTGATAAAGGCATCGATATGAAGATACTGCGTATAGAGCTTGCGTAACAGCCGGACACTTAAATCGGTATCCATGCTTTCATCTAAGAGCAGTTCCTTTTCCGGGACGCGGTATACCGCAGAACCGTTGGCAGTAATGGCATATTGGATGCCAAGCTCCTTCATTTCATCCACAGGAAGACCGATATAAGGCCGGCCGGTGGAGATAATAACGGTAATCCCGTTTTCTACGGCTTTTCGAATCATTTCTTTATTATAAGAGGTAATGACACCGTCTTTATTATAGAGGGTGCCATCAATGTCTAAGGCAATTAGCTTTACTGAATTCATCAAGTGTACTCCTTTGTATTTGAAAATATCATTGTCAATGAATAACAGTGTAGCACAGAAAATGAAAAAAGCAAATCACCGGATTAAATTTATATTTTTAAGTTGCAGGAAAAGGAGTTTACATATATAATTAGTAGGAATTCAAATGTGAGATAAACTGGAGCATACTATGAATATAAAGGAATATATCAAAGAACAAAGACTGATAACCGATGGTGCCATGGGCACTTATTATGAGGAAAAATACAGCGAAGATACCGTGATTGCAGAAAAGGAGAATCTTAAGAATCCGGAGCAGATTAAGGAGATTCATTTAGAATATCTGCGTGCGGGAGCAAGGCTGATCCGCACCAATACATTTGCAGCAAATACCATGTTTCTTGCAGATATGCAGGAAGTAAAAGAGACAGTCCGGGCGGGCTATGAGATTGCAAAGGAAGCAGTAACCGCATTTCAGGCAGAAAATGGAAAAGAGATTCCGGTATTTATCGGAGCAGATTTAGGACCGATTTATGATCTTGACCATCAGGACTATGACAATGTGTTACAGGAGTACAAAGAAATTTGTGACACCTTCCTTTCTTGTGGCGCAGACTGTTTTGTATTTGAGACACAGAGTGACTTTACCTATATTGAGCCGGTGACGGCATATATCAAAGAAAAATCAGACGCATTTATTCTGGTGCAGTTTGCGTTTGACAAGAGTGGATACACCCGCTCCGGTCTTTCCATGCAACGTGTGGCAGTAGAAGCTTCCGAGATGGAAAATGTGGATGCCTATGGATTTAACTGTGAACTGGACAGTACCCATATGTATCAGTTTATGAAGAACCTGAAGTTCTCCAGTGACAAATTCGTATCAGCACTTCCAAATGCAGGGTACCCATATACTTTGCGAGGAAAGACAATCTATTCCAATAATGCATCTTATTATGCAGAAAAAATGAAGGATATTGCAGCCCTTGGCACAGATATTTTAGGTGGCTGCTGTGGAACCACACCGGAATATATTGCTTTGCTTTCTGGCGAGTTACAGGATGTGCCGAAGGCAGCAAAGAAAATTGAAAATGTAGTAACGCAGGAGGTTACAAGAACTCCATCTATTTTTGAAGAGAAGCTTTCCCATGGGGAGAAGGCTTATATTGTAGAATTGGACCCGCCATTTTCCGAGGATGCATCCAAGGTTATGAAAGGAGCAGAAGATTTAAGAAAATGTAATGTGGATCTGATTACCCTTTCCGATTCCCCAATGGCGCGGGCGAGAATGGATGCCGGACAGCTGGCAGTGAAAATCCAGCAGAAGACCGGTGTGGCAGTAATGCCACATATCAGCTGCCGTGACCGCAATGTGATTGCGTTGCGTGCAGGTCTTTTAGGCATGCATATGAATGATGTCCGCCATTTCCTGATTGTGACCGGAGACCCGGTTTCAAGGGCAGACCGCGAAAGAGTGACTTCTGTTTTTGATTTCAATTCCATCAAACTGATGCAGTATGTTAAGGAAATGAATTTAGAAGTTTTTGCACAGGAGCCGGTTTATTATGGTGGTGCACTGAATTATCATGGCGCCAATCCGGATGCGATTATTGAACGGATGAAGCGTAAAGCGGAAGCAGGATGCGGTTATTTCCTGACACAGCCGGTATATACCGAGGAAGATGTGGAAAGACTGACTTATATCAAAGAACACATTGACACCAAAATCATGTGCGGTATTATGCCGCTGGTAAGCTATAAGAATGCAATGTTTGTGAAAAATGAGATGCCGGGCATCCATGTTTCCGATGAAATTGTAAACCGGTATCGGGAAGATATGACAAGAGAAGAGGCAGAAGAAGTGGCAATTGAATTATCTGTTGAAATCGCAGCAAAATTATATGATATTGCAGACGGATTTTATTTTATGACACCATTTAACCGGACGGGCTTAATTGCGAGAATTATTGAGGCAATCCGACAGGAGGAAGAACGCAGATGACAAGAGAGGAATTTAAAGAATTAGTAAAAAATGGACCGGTTATCTTAGATGGTGCAACCGGAAGCAATCTTCAGAATGCAGGAATGCCGGTAGGAGTCTGTCCGGAGCAGTGGATTTTAGAGCATCCACAGACCATGATAGATTTGCAGCGGGCTTATGTGGAGGCTGGAACACAGATTCTTTTGGCACCGACCTTTACTGCAAACCGCATTAAATTAGAAGAATATGGACTGGCAGATAAGCTGGTAGAGATGAACCAGCAATTAGTTGCCATTTCCAAAGAGGCAGCAGGCGGAAAAGCGCTGGTAGCTGGTGATATTACCATGACCGGTCAGCAGCTTTATCCGATGGGTGAATTGCAGTTTGAAGAACTGGTAGATATTTATAAAGAACAGGTCAAAGTTGTGGCAGATGCGGGAGTAGACTTGTTTATCATTGAGACCATGATGAGTCTGCAGGAAACAAGAGCCGCTGTGCTGGCAATCCGTGAAACCTGTGATTTGCCGATTATGGCAAGTATGACTTATAACGAGGATGGCAGAAGCTTGTATGGAACAGATCCGGTAACTGCGGTAGTTACGTTGCAGAGTCTGGGTGCTGATGCAGTGGGAATGAACTGCTCCACAGGACCAGAGGAAATGTTAGAGCCGATTCGCCAGACCGTAGAATATGCTTATGTTCCTGTTTTGGCAAAGCCAAATGCCGGATTACCGGAATTAGAGGATGGTGTAACGGTATACAAGACCACACCGGAAGAATTTGCGGAAGTTGGTGCAAAATTAGTCGAAGAAGGCGTTTCGATTATTGGTGGATGCTGTGGAACGACCCCGGCACATATCAAGGCATTGGCAGATAAAGTAAAACCAATGGGAATCCATCATGTGGAAGCACCAAGACGAAGAGTGCTTACTTCCGAGCGTAAGACGGTAGAAATTGATTTGGACGGACCATTTATGGTAATTGGTGAGCGGATTAATCCGACCGGAAAGAAGAAATTGCAGGCAGAGCTTCGGGAAGGCAGCCTTAATATGGTTCGTGATATGGCACGGGCGCAGGAAGAAAATGGTGCAGCCATTCTGGATGTCAATATGGGTATGAATGGAATTGATGAGAAACAGATGATGTTAAATACCATTCATGAGGTTACTTATACGGTGGATTGTCCGCTTTGTATCGATTCATCCCATGTGGATATTATTGAAGCAGCACTTCGTATTTATCCGGGACGAGCTTTGATTAACTCTATTTCCTTAGAAAAAGAGAAATTCGAAAAATTGCTTCCGATTGCAAAGAAATATGGAGCAATGTTTATTTTGCTTCCGCTTTCTGACGAGGGACTTCCAAAAGACGCAGAAGAGAAGCGGCAGATTGTCCGTACCATTTTAGATGCCGCCTTAAAAATCGGTCTTCATAAAGAAGATATTATCGTGGACGGACTGGTAGCAACGGTAGGTGCAAATCCGCTGGCAGCATTGGAATGTTTTGATACCATCCAGTATTGTAAGGATGAATTGAGCCTTGCCACAGCCTGTGGACTTTCCAATATTTCCTTCGGTCTGCCGGAACGTATTTATGTAAACAGTGCATTTCTTACCATGGCAATTGCAAAAGGACTTACGATGGCAATTGCAAATCCATCCCAGGATTTATTAATGAATGCGGCAGTGGCTTCGGATATGCTTTTACATAAAGAAGGTTCCGATATCTGCTATATCAATCGGATGAACCAACGGGCACAGAAGGAAGCTCCGGCAACCGTTAACGCAGCTTCGGCAGGCGCTTTAGAGCCGGCAAATCCGGTATTTGATTGTGTATTAAAGGGAAATAAGGGCAATATTTTAAAAGAAGTAGATAAAGCTTTGGCAGCAGGAGAAGAACCGGGAGCGATTATTAATGGACAGTTGATTCCTGCCATTAATGAAGTAGGTGTTCTTTTTGACAAACAGATTTATTTCCTGCCGCAGCTGATTTCCAGTGCGCAGACTATGCAGCATGCCATTGAATACTTGGAGCCAATGCTTTCCAAAGATAAGGACGCAGAGCCAAAGGCAACCATTATTATTGCAACCGTAGAAGGTGACATACACGATATCGGTAAGAATCTGGTAGCACTGATGCTCCGTAACTATGGTTATCGTGTCTTAGACCTTGGCAAGGATGTGGCAGCGGATATTATTGTGGATACAGCGTTAAAAGAAAATGCCCAGATTATCGGACTTTCTGCCCTGATGACCACTACTATGATGCGTATGAAGGATGTGGTAGAACTGGCAAAAGAGCGCGGCTGCAACAGCAAGATTATCGTCGGTGGCGCAGCAATTACACAGAGCTTTGCAGATGAAATCGGTGCAGATGGCTATTCCCCGGATGCAGCTGATTGTGTAAAACTGGTAGAACGTCTACTGGAAGAAATGTAAATTTTTATTTTGGGAGGTTTTTGATATGGTAAAGATAATTTCAGATAGTACCTGTGATTTATCTGAAGAACTGGTAAAACGTTATGATATTACCATTCTTCCGCTTCACATTTTATTAGGTGACGAAGAATATCTGGATGGAGTAAATATTACTCCGCAGGAGATTTTTGACTGGTCGGATGAACACAAGACCACTCCAAAGACTTCAGCACCATCCGCAGAGCAGGCAGTAGAATTGTTAAAGCCTTATGTAGAAAAAGGTCAGGAGGTTATCTGTTTTGCCATTGCATCCGGGATGTCTTCTTCCATGAATGTGATGCGTCTTGCAGCGGAAGAACTGAATGCGGAAAATCTGGTGACTGTAATCGATTCAGCAAACCTTTCTACCGGTATCGGACTTCTTGTCATAGAAGCAGCCGAAATGGCACAGCAGGGAAAGAGCGCGGCAGAGATTACTGCACGCATTGAAGAATTAAAGCCTCTGGTTCGGGCAAGCTTTGTGGTAGACACCTTAACCTATCTTTATCGTGGTGGCAGATGCAGTGGACTGGCTGCCTTAGCCGGAGGTGCATTAAAGCTTCATCCGCGGATTGGTGTTGAGGATGGTAAGATGGGACCGGGCAAGAAATACCGTGGCAATATGGAAAAGGTTGTTCTCTCTTATGTGAAAGACATGGAAGAAGCAATGAAGAATGCCCGGCCGGAACGTGTATTTATCACTCACGCCGGCAGTGCACCGGAAATTGTAGATAAGGTACGGGCTTATCTCAATGACCTGCATGTCTTTTATGAAATTTTAGAAACAAGAGCCGGTGGTGTAGTATCCAGCCATTGTGGACCGGGAACACTGGGTGTTTTGTTTATTGCGAAGGAGTAGGGAGAAGGAGAGATGTATGATTTGCAAAGGTATCTCATAAGGCAGGTATCCGGCAGCTTGACAGAATTATTGGAGTAATTTTGAATCTTGAAATATTTTCAAAAATTTTAAATATTTCAAAAATATTTTTGAAAAAGTGCTTGACTTCACTATTCCTATATAGTATACTAGCAAAGCGGGTTGCAGATGAGTAACCCGCAGGAATATGGGATCTTAGCTCAGCTGGGAGAGCATCTGCCTTACAAGCAGAGGGTCACAGGTTCGAGCCCTGTAGGTCCCATTCCAAAACAAATAATTGAATATGGCGGAATAGCTCAGTTGGCTAGAGCACACGGTTCATACCCGTGGTGTCGAGAGTTCAAATCTCCCTTCCGCTACTGAAAAAGAATCTTGCAGATGCAGGATTCTTTTTTTGCGAGTAGCAAGAAAAAATCTGGCATCAGGAAAGAACTGCAGGTGGTGAATTCTGTCGGTGCGTGGGCAGCGAAGAGTGCTTCTAGTCTAGTTCCCGTATAGAACAGTTGTGATTGGGCAAAAAAGCTGGAAACAGCCGTTGCTTTGCCCAATCTAGCTCAGCAAAGCTGCGATTTTCAGAAGCGGAAAGCGCCGCACTGTAGCAAATTGGGCAAAAAAAGCTGGAAAAAGCCGTTATTTTACCCAATCTGACTCAGTAAAGTCACAATTCCGGGAAGCCAGAAGCATTGCACCGTAGCAAATTGGGTAAGAAACACTGCAAACAGAGTGTTTCTTACCCAATTTCTTGTAAAGCCCTTACCTACCTGCTTCTATATTTAAAAATAGCTTATGGCTCCTGAAAAAGCCCAATCCCAGGCGGATAGTAGCTGAAGATAAAAAACAGAATTGCAAGAATTACCAGGCAGGTAAGAAGCAGTCCCCTGCGATTGGCAAGTTCGCGGTTATCTTTCAGGAACCATCCGATAAGAAAGGCACCCAGAACACTGATGTAGAAAATAGCAATATCAATTGCCATGACAGAGAAGCCCAGCACACCGGTGTATGTGTAGAAGAGAATTGGAATCAATGCCAACCCAACCAGCGTCCCAATGGAGAGTGCTACTGGAATCGGACTTTGTTCCGGCAGTTTGAAAAAGAGAAAAAGCACAAGAACCAGCATTGGAAAGAAAAGAAGCTTCATGTGCTCCCAGGTGGATTCATTCCATGGTGTAAAAAGCCGTACGATGGAATTGTTACCGGACCATTCATAGACGAAATGTAATAGGGATCCAATCACAGACACAAAGAGAAAACCCCAGATAAAAAGTTTTTTAGAATTCATAAAAATACCTCCTGAAACTATAGTATGATGCAAAACAGGAAATAATATGAAAAAAGAAATCTATAAACAGCTATCAGAAAATACCTCCAGTGTGGTATAATGTCCATAAGCATTGAGCAGTGCCAAAAACAAGAAAAATCCAGATTGGCTGCTTGCAGACAAAACTGGATTTTCCTTGTTTTTGATAGGGCGAAAGCCCGAGAGCGGGAAGGTGCTTTGCAGCTTCCCGCGTGCACTGCGGAGCTGTACCGAGATAGGGCGAAAGCCCGAGGGCGGGAACAGAGGAAAGTTGAAAAGAAAAAAAGAAAGCAGGTAATCACATGCGAGTAGGAATGGGATATGATGTTCATAAATTAGTAGAAGGAAGAAAATTAATCATAGGCGGAGTGGAGATACCGCACAGTCTTGGCTTGCTGGGACATTCGGATGCAGATGTATTGTTACATGCCATCATGGATGCGTTGCTGGGGGCAGCGGCTTTAGGAGATATCGGAAAGCATTTTCCGGATACAGACCAGGCATATGAGGGGATTTCCAGTATAAAATTATTGGAAGAAGTGGGACAGCTTTTAGAGAAAGAGAATTATGTCATTGATAATATCGATGCTACGATTATTGCCCAGAAGCCAAAGATGCGTCCACACATTGAGAAGATGGAAGAAAATATTGCACAGGCATTGAAGATAGACGTCAGTCAGGTAAATGTAAAGGCAACCACAGAGGAAGGGCTTGGCTTTACCGGAAGCGAAGATGGAATCAGCTCCCAGGCAATCTGTGCTATCTCAAGTATCTATGAAAACAGCATAGCAGTGGGAGGCAGTGAACGAAATTGTGCAGGCTGCCCGGGATGCGGAAAATAACTTTTCTATTGACAAAATGGCAATTCGTGCATAAACTAGTAGCGTAAAAAGAATTTAAAAATGATTCAGAAATGAATTGATAAATGCAGTGAACGGAAAGAGTAGTATACATGCGTGAATAAAAGAGAGAGACTGTCATCGGCTGAAAGCAGTCTTGATTCCAAAGTATATGAAGTGCATCCGGAAGCAGTCCCGGTGAAAGCAAGTATCCAGGAACGAATAGCACACGTTACGTGTATTGAGGGAAAGCAGCAATGCTTTACTTAGAGTGGAACCGCGGAATAACTTCGTCTCTATATTTATATAGAGACGATTTTTTACTTTATAGGAAATTGCTTTCCTGTAAAGTAAAAAATCGCTCCGCGAGAAAAATTACAGGCATGCATGCATAAAGGAAAGAATCTATACAGTGAACAGGAGGCTGTAATCATGGGTTTTATAAAAGAATTAAAAGAGGAATTTGAGATTATCAAGGAGCGTGATCCGGCATTAAAATCTCCAATGGAGGTTTTGCTTTATCCGTCATTTCGTGTTATGCTTAGTTATAGGCGTGCACATAAGCATTACCTGAAGGGACATTTCTTCCGGGCAAGATATATTTCACAGAAAGCAGCAAGAAAAACCGGAATTGAGATACATCCGGGCGCAGTAATTGGAAAAGGATTCTTTATCGACCATGGTACCGGCGTTATCATCGGAGAGACATCAATTATCGGAGATAATGTAACCTTATATCAGGGTGTAACCCTGGGCGGAACCGGTAAGGAAACCGGAAAACGTCATCCGACCTTAGAGGATAATGTAATGGTAAGTGCCGGAGCGAAAATCATCGGCTCCTTTACGGTAGGAGAGAATTCGAAAATCGGTGCCGGAAGTGTGGTAATTGAAGAGGTGCCGCCAAATTGTACCGTAGTAGGAGTTCCGGGACGAATCGTAAAACGTAACAATGTAAAAATTCCACGCAGCGATATGGATCAGTGCAATCTGCCGGACCCGGTACAGGAAGACATCAATGTATTGCAGCGGGAAAATTCAGAATTATGCAACCGTATCATTGATATGGAAAAAGAGATAAAAGCATTAAAGCAGGAAGTAGAAAAGAATTAAATAAGTAATTCCAGGAACGATGGAGGATAACATGGAGAACAACGTAAAGATTTTTAATACCCTTACAAGAAAAGTAGAGACCTTTGTGCCAAACGAAGATGGAAAAGTGAAAATGTATACCTGCGGACCAACCGTATATCATTTTGCACATATCGGAAATCTGCGCAGCTATATTATGGAAGATGTATTAGAGAAAACACTTCGCTATGCAGGTTATGATGTAAAGCGTGTCATGAACATAACAGACGTAGGACATCTTTCCAGTGATGCAGATACCGGTGAGGATAAAATGTTAAAGGGCGCAAAGCGTGAGCACAAGACCGTTATGGAGATTGCAAAGTATTATACCGATGCATTCTTTTCCGATTGCTCCAAATTAAATATCAAACGTCCGGATGTGGTAGAGCCGGCAACCAATTGTATCCCGGAATTTATTCATATGATAGAGGTACTTTTAGAGAAAGGCTATGCATATATTGCCGGAGAAAATGTATATTTTGATACATCAAAATTAGATGATTATTATGTATTCTCCAGCCAGAGCGAAAAAGAGCTGATGGTAGGTGTCCGTGATGACGTATCTGAGGATGAAAATAAGCGCAACAAGAGTGATTTTGTATTGTGGTTTACCAAGTCCAAATTCGATAACCAGGAACTGAAATGGGATAGTCCATGGGGCGTTGGTTATCCGGGCTGGCATATCGAGTGCTCCTGCATCAGCATGAAGCATTTAGGCGAATATATGGATATTCACTGTGGTGGTGTGGATAATATTTTCCCACATCATACCAATGAGATTGCACAGAGTGAAGCATATCTTGGACACAAATGGTGTAATTACTGGTTCCATGTGCATCATCTGAATGATAAATCAGGAAAAATGAGTAAATCCAAGGGAGATTTCCTGACCGTTTCCTTATTGGAAGAAAAAGGTTATCTGCCGCTGGTATATCGTATGTTCTGTCTGCAGTCCCATTACAGAAAGCCATTGGAATTCTCTTATGAAGTAATGGATAATATGGAAAATTCCTATGTAAAGCTTCGTAAGACCATTGCAAAACTGGATGCGTCTACAGAAGTAGAGCAGGATAAATTTGATGCATACAAAGAGAAATTCCTGCAGGCATTAGAGGATGATTTAAATACTTCCATGGCACTGACTGTAGTATATGAAGTATTGAAAGCCGATATGACCGATGCAACCAAGCTTGCACTGGTAAAAGATTTTGATTATGTATTATCTCTTGATTTAGCAGCGGGAGAAGTAGCAAATCCTGCCGATGAAATCGATGCAGATTTAGAAGCATATGTATTAGAAAAAATCGAAGAGCGTAAGGCTGCAAAGAAGGAAAAAGATTTTGCCAAAGCAGACGCAATTCGGAATGAACTTTTGGAAAAAGGAATTGTCTTAGAGGATACCAGAGAGGGTGTAAAATGGAAAAAGGCATAGATTCCCATATCAAAGAATATTTTGACCTGCCAAAGGTGGATGTAGCAACCTACTCCCCTTTGGCACTTGCCTACATAGGAGATGGCATTTATGACCTTGTCATAAGAAGCATTGTAGTTGGAAAAGGCAATACCAAGGCATCCCGTCTGCATCAGACCACCAGCCATCTGGTGAAAGCACATGCGCAGGCAACGATGATGGAGACACTGACTCCGATGCTTACGGAAGACGAAACGGAAATTTACCGCAGAGGCAGAAATGCCAAGTCTCCGACCATGGCAAAAAACGCAACTATGTCAGATTATCGCCGTGCCACCGGCTTTGAAGCATTGATGGGCTATTTATATCTGACGGATCAGTTTGAGCGGATTTTGGAATTGTCGAAAGAAGCAATCAGACACTATAATGTGAAGACCGGAAAGAATGATCTGGCAGGAGGAAAGTAGAATGGAAGAAATGCAGATGGAAAACAAACAGGCGGAAAGCACGAAGATAGAAGGAAGAAATGCAGTTTTAGAAGCATTTCGTTCCGGAAAAACCATAGACAAGCTGTTTGTATTAGATGGCTGTAAAGACGGTCCCATTCAGACCATTTTAAGAGAAGCGAAAAAGCATGATACGCTGGTACAGTTTGTGGCAAAAGAGCGTTTAGAGCAGTTGTCAGAGACGAAGAAGCATCAGGGTGTCATTGCCATGGCAGCAGCATTTTCTTATGCAACGGTAGAAGATATTTTAGAAAATGCCAGAAAGAAAAATGAAGCACCATTTGTCATTTTGCTGGATAATATTGAAGATCCGCACAATTTGGGCGCAATTATCCGTACTGCCAATCTGGCAGGTGCCCATGGCGTCATTATTCCAAAGCGCCGTGCAGTGGGACTGACCGCTACCGTAGCAAAGGCTTCTGCAGGAGCCATTTATTATACACCGGTAGCAAAGGTAACCAATCTTACCAATACCATCCGGGAATTAAAGGAGCAGGGCATGTGGTTTGTCTGTGCAGATATGGGTGGCACAACCATGTATGATCTGGATTTAAAAGGTTCTATCGGACTGGTTATCGGAAATGAAGGAGAAGGTGTCAGCAAATTAGTAAAAGAAAACTGTGACTTTGTGGCATCGATTCCAATGAAGGGAGATATTGACTCCTTAAATGCATCGGTAGCAACAGGTGTTTTAGCTTATGAAATTGTAAGACAGAGATTAAGTTAACAGGAGAGAGAGATGCAATCTTATCAGAATATGAGTGATGAGGAATTAATTGCAGCACTTCGTAGTGGTGAAAAAGAAATTACAGATTATCTGATGGACAAATACAAGAGTCTGGTTAAGAAAAAAGCAAAAGCACTTTATCTCATTGGTGGTGAGACGGACGATTTGATTCAGGAGGGAATGATTGGTCTGTTTAAAGCTGTCCGGGATTATCAGCCGGATAAAGACAGCAGCTTTTTTCATTTCGCAGACCTTTGTATTGCAAGGCAGATGTATACAGCGGTGGAGGCTTCCAATCGGAAAAAGCATGCACCGCTCAATTCGTATGTACCACTTTATGCAGATAGTGAGGATTCGGAAGGCAGGAATCTGGCGGATGTGTTAGAGACTATAGATGAGGCGAATCCGGAGAATTTATTTATCAGTCAGGAAGACCGGGAAGATTTCAAGCGGAAAGTAAATGAAACTTTAAGCAAAATGGAACAGGAAGTGTTGTCGTATTATCTGCAGGGCTTTCGCTATGAGCAGATTGCAGAAGCTATGGGAAAAGAGCCGAAGGCTGTGGATAATGCGTTGCAGCGTTTAAAGAAGAAGTTGAAAGGGAAGTAACAGCATGAAAAATATCATTCACATTTTTCGTAGGGACGTAAGAGGACTTTGCAGGAATTTTTTCGCACTGGTCATTGCAATCGGATTGTGTTTTATTCCATCTTTGTATGCATGGTTTAATATTTATTCCAACGAGGATCCTTATGCCAACACCGGAAATATCTATATTGCAGTGGCATCTGAAGATGAAGGAATGAAATTAGAGGATGGCACAACCGTCAACATGGGTGCTCAGGTGATTGACCAGTTGAAGGAGAATAAGTCCATAGGCTGGCAGTTTGTAGACAGCTCTGATGAAGCAATCAACGGAGTAGAAAGTGGAAAATATTATGCGGCAGTAGTTATTGGTGACCGCTTTTCCGAGAGCATGTTCAGCATCTTTTCTAAAGGACTGGAGAATCCGACCATTACATATTATGAGAATGAGAAGAAAAATGCCATTGCAACGAAAATTACCGATACTGCAGTGAGCACATTAAAGTCCAGTATCAATGAGACATTTCTTGAGACAGCGGCAAGTGCCATGTTTGCCCAGATGGATAATCTTTCTGAGAAAATAAGTGAAGATGGCGGTGTGGATGGATTCCGCCAGAAATTAGAGCAGCTCAGCCAGAATTTAAAGGACTATGATGCCATGATAGACAGCTTCCTGTCCGGAAATGAAGAACTGAGCGCAGGGATTGATGAAGCCAATTCCAGTGTGTCAAAGGTGGAAGATAAAATTGATTCAGCTGTAAATTCCCTGAATGGAACAAAGACACAATTAGACAGTACGGATACTACACTTTCAGATTTTTCCAAGAATGTGGAGACAACCTTAACGGATATTGAGAATTCTTTGAATAAGATTTCAACGGATATTACCAATGCCGGACTGGGAGATTCTGCCAAGAAGACAACTGAAAGTATTGAGACAACAACGAATGATATCAAGACTTTAAATGACCAGTTGCAGTTGCTTTATGGAGCAATCAGTGGACTCAAGACAGATGAGAGCTTTACGGACGAGCAGAAAACGGATATGGATGATGTGATGTCACAGATTGATGCGTTGAAGCAGGATGCAGAAGAAATGCAGAAGCTTTTAGAGACACTGATGCCGGACAATGCATCAGATGCAGTAAAAGATGCGGTAGATACTGTGACAGGCGGAATGAATACAGCATTGTCTACCTGCAGCAAGACCATTGAAAATATGAAGAATGTATACACCAATAATCTGGTGCCTGGAGTATCCGGAATATTGGATACGGCATCCCAGATACTGGTCAATGTAACCAATCTTTTGAATAATCTGAATAATACATTAGGTGACATGGAAACCATTTTCGATGGAACCTTAGATATGGTAGATGCTACAGATGAAAGCTTTACACAGATTCAGACATTGCTGCAGACCTGTGATACAAAGATAGAAGAGGCAATCAGCAAGCTGGATGAAGCATCGGAAGATGAACAGATGCAGATTATCATGGAACTTTTGGGCGGCGATCCGGAATCCTATGGTAGATTCTTTGCACAGCCGGTAAAAGTGGAGACAAAGCAGGTTTATGAGATTAAAAACTATGGTTCTGCGGTAGCACCATTTTATACGACACTGGCACTCTGGGTAGGCGGTATTGTACTGGTTTCCCTGATTAAAGTAAAGGCATCCGAAAAGGATTTGACCAATCCGAAGCGTTATCAGCTTTTCCTTGGAAGATATCTCATTTTCTTTGTGATGGGACAGATACAGGCATTGATTATTGTACTGGGCAATATTTATCTGTTGCATTGCCAGGTGAAGAATCCGGTATTGTTCTGGTTTGCGGCGTCGCTGACGAGCTTTACCTTTATCCTTTTAATCTATGCGCTGACACTCTCCTTTGGAGATATCGGAAAAGCACTGGTGGTTGTAATGGTTGTTATCCAGATTGCAGGTTCCGGTGGAACATATCCGATTGAGATATTGCCGGAATTTTACCGGCGGGTATATATTTTCTTCCCATTTCCATATGCTATTAATGCCATGCGTGAAACCATTGGCGGCATGTATGGCGGAGCCTATGAGAAGAATCTGGCAGAGCTTCTGATTTTCGCAGCAGCGGCATTGTTAATCGGACTGCTGATTCGCGTACCATTTATGGGTATCAATCATTTCGTAGAAAAGCGAATGAAAGATACGAAGATGATGTAAGAGAGCAGGTGAAGAGCAGATGGAAAAGAAAGAAGATTATGAAAAGCTTTATGACATGCTTTTAGGCTATGAGCAGGAGATTCATAAGAAGAACCAGAAACGTATCCGCATCGGATTGCGGTGCCTTATCATTATTCCACTGATTTTCCTGGCATTGTTATTCTGGACAGAAAGCTCAAAAATTGTATTTTTGATTCTGTGGATTGTATCGCTGTTTATTCTGGCAGGATATTTAATTTTCGTAGAATATTCGGACTATAAATTACAGGAAAAATTAAATGAGATTTCTAACCGGGAGCAACAGGAGAGAGATGCACTGATTGGCGATGGAATTGCCCAGGTAGAAGAACGGATTCGTACCGTACTTCAGACGGCAGAGCAGGAACTTTTAACGGATAGCACAAAGGAGTAGCAGAGGGATAACACATGAAAAATATTTTTAGAATCTTTTACCGGGATTTTAAGAGAGTCAGCACCAATGTGGTAGCAGTGGTTATTGTAATAGGTCTTTCTATTATTCCGTCACTGTACGCATGGTTTAATATATTGTCCAACTGGGACCCGTATGGACCGGAATCTACATCAAATCTTAAGATAGCAGTATATTCCGCAGATGAGGAAATTGACATGGGAGGTCTGTCTTTAAATATCGGAGACAGCGTCATTGATGCCCTGAAAGCCAATCAGACTATGGGCTGGCAGTTTACTGATACCATGGATGAAGCAACCGACGGTGTATACAGCAGTGAATATTATGCGGCACTGATTATTCCGGAGGATTTCTCCGAGAAAATGATAAGCTTCCTTAACGGAGAAGTACAGAATCCGCAGATTATTTATTATGAAAATGAGAAGAAAAATGCCATTGCACCAAAGATTACATCCAAGGCAAAAACGGCAGTGCAGGAACAGGTAAATGCAACCTTTGTCAGCACTCTGGCAGAAGTCATGTTAAAGGTAAATGATGTCATGGTAGAAAATGGAATGGATTCCGGCTCTATGATAAATCTTTTTCTGACACAGCTTAATGATTTAAGCGGAGATTTGGACGGCTATATTGCATTGCTGAATTCTTTTGTCAGCATTACCAATTCGGCATCCAGCCTGATTGATACGACACAGGTTATGCTGCCGAATCTGAATACGATGGTAGATGATGGTTCAAATACGGTAAATACCATGCAGGGAGCTTTGAATTCCGGCAGCCTTAATGCCAGTGCTTTGGCTGAGGTTATTTCAGCAAATCTTAATACAGCAGCCGACAGCCTTGACAACATCAATACGCTGATACAGAATGCCTTAGATCAGTTGGATAACTATGGTGATTTATCTTCCGGCGGACTACAGAGCGCAATTAATATGATGCCGCTGATCCGTCAGTTATTTGAAAATAGTGTGGCAGACTGGAAGGATGATGAAAGTGTTTCCGGTCAGATTGCAGAAATCGAGGCACAGTTAGATAAAATTGAAGCAGATTTAAACAGTGTCCAGAATAATGTCACAGATTTAAATACTGCAAAGGATACTTTAAACACTGAAATATCTACCGAAATAACTTCCTGTAAGACCAAAATAAAAGCTTTAAAAGATACGTTTGACTATTCGGTAAAAGGTCAGCTGGAGACAACCATTCAGTCCATGCAGGGGTCACTGAATCAGACACAGGCAATTTTAAATGGTGTCGATGGAGATTTTGATGAAGTATCGGAAGTATTGGATGCTTATAGTGAAACCCTCGATAAGGGAAATGAAAGCTTAAGTGATTCATTGGCAGCAGCACAGGAAATGAAGACCGGACTTGACAGTGTGATTACAAGTCTCAGTGCTCTGGAAATCAGTGACCAGTATCAGGCTTTGATGAAAATCTTAGAGACCGACCCGACTTTGTTAGGAGATTTCTTATCTTCTCCGGTCAATATGGAGACGAAAGAGATTTATCCGATTTCCAATTATGGTTCGGCAATGTCACCGTTCTATACGGTACTGGCATTGTGGGTAGGCGCGTTGATTCTGGTGGCAATCATTCATGTAAAGGTACTTCCGGATGAGAAAATACCGGATGCAAAACCTTACCAGAAATTCTTTGGAAGATATATTACATTCTTCCTGATTGGACAGGTGCAGGCATTGATTACTGCACTGGGAGATTTGTTTTATATTAAGATACAATGCCATAACCCATTCTTATTCTGGCTTGCCTGCGCATGCTGCAGCTTTGTATTTACCTTATTTATGTACGCATTAACGGTAGCCTTTGAAAATGTCGGAGAGGCTTTGGCGGTAGTCATTATGGTTATCCAGGTAGCAGGAGCAGGCGGTTCCTTCCCAATTGAAGTACTGCCGGCAATCTATCAGCGGATTTACCGTTTCTTCCCATTCCCTTATGGAATGGATGCACTCCGGGAGACCATCGGTGGTATGTATGGAATGACTTATTGGAAATGCCTCGGCATCTTGGGCATCTATATTATAATCTCACTTCTGATTGGACTTGTAATTGCAATTCCGTTCCGGAAGTTAAATATGAAGATTGAGCATAGCAAAGAAAAATCTGACATTATGCTGTAGAAAAGTATTGACAATCATAGCTCTCTATAGTATAGTATTACAAGTCGGGATTAGTTCCGACAGAATTGCTGGCATGGCTCAGTCGGTAGAGCGTCGCATTGGTAGTGCGGAGGTCACGGGTCCGATTCCCGTTGCCAGCTTAACTGGGAAAAAGGCTGTAACCCTTGAATTTTCAAGGGTTACAGCCTTTTTGGTGATTATGCAAATCGCATAAAACATATTAACATCCGAGTCTGAATAATTTGCAGATTGTGTTAAATAACTCGGAACAGCTATTGAAATTAAAACACATAGTTTCGTCCTCCTTATTTTCTTTGAAATCATGTCTTAGCTAAGTACAAATGAATTGTAACAAGTCTGTAACATTTTCACAATAGGAGTACATTGGAAACATGGGAAATATCTGGCCCTAGGATAAGCCGGGATGAGTTGGCTCTTTCTCAAGCTTTGCAAACCAGCTATTAACGGCCTTGCTTACCTCGTCACGTTTACGGAAAGGAATCTGCACAATGGAGTGGTCTTCCATAATAAGGTCGTGCTGTAGAATTCCGGTGACATGATTTAAGTTTACCAGATAGCTGCGGCCAACCGGAAGAAAACAGGCAACAGAGGCAAAGTCTTCGGTAAGCTGTGTCAGGTTTCCGGGAATCGTAAAAGTCTCTGATATAGCGTGCAGCAGGACATTGTGCTGCCCGGTTTCAAAAAAGAGAATATCTGAGTAAGGAAGAGAATATTCCTTCCTACGGACAGAAAAGGTAAATACTTCATTGGATTCCTCTAAAAGAGTATCGCAGCGGCTCATGGCATTGAGAAAATCTGTGTGTGAGTAAGGCTTTTGCAGATAGTAAAGAGCATTTACCTCATAGCTTGCCATGGCATGTTCCGTAGAAGAAGTGGTGAAAATAATGCCACCCTCATAGCCCAGTGAGCGAAGGATACGTGCTGTTTCCACACCGTCCTGGCTATTCATATAGATATCTAAAAACAGCAGAGCCGGATAACGCTTTTCTTCCTTATAATATTGAATCATCTCTTCGCCCGAAGAAAAAAGTAGAATCTCCATATTACAATGATGTTTCGTGGCATATGTATTCAGATGATGTTTCAGCCGTAAGGCATCGCTTTCAGAATCTTCGCATAAGTAAATCAGCATAATTATTCTCCTGTATATAAAAAGTAAAAAACACCGGATACGAAACAAGTATATCATATTGAAAGAAAATAAAAATCATTTTTTATCGACAATCAGGAAGATAAAATCACAATTTGGAAGAATTGGTTGCAAAATTTTAAGCGTTTTCTTAAAATAGAAACTGTGTGAACAAAAGAAATAGAATAAAAAAGGAGAGGAAATATGGGAAGAAACCGAAAAAAACGATGTCTGGCATTTTTGATGGCATTGACTATGATGACAGGCTTATTTATGGGAGATGCTGCCGGACTACTGGTAAAGGCAGAGGATACGCCGGCATCCGTTCAAATAGGAATTACAACATTAGAGACGGGCTGGTATGTGAAGGCGGTGGATCCTCCTTCTACACCGGGACCATCTGCAACGATTCGTGGCGTCGATAAAGTAGGGGAAGAACCGGAAAGTGGTGGTTATATTTATTTTGATAAAGATACGGCAACCATGACTGTATATAATGATATGGAGATTGCTACTTCCGGACCGAATCCGGTGACAGTAACAGGCGGAAACTTAACAATTTCCGGAGCAGGAAATTTTACTGTAGAAGGAACTTCTCCTGCATTTCTGTTAGCCGGAACCGGTGCTGCCGTTGTCACAAAGGATTTTACCGGAAATTTCAAGGTAACAAGTAATAGTAATGTAATAAACGGTGGCAGCAGATTTGAGATAGATACAACCGGTGATATTACACTGGAAACTGCATCAACGTCTTCAGAGCCAATTGCTTTGAGCAGTGGAGTGGTTGATTTAAGTGGAAAGAAAGTTACGATAACCGCACCATGTGGTATGATTGACAGTGGAGTATCCACACTGAACCTGACACAGACAGAAGGAGACCTTGCATTAAGTTCTGCATCTGATTATTATCCAATTTTCCATGCAGAAAATGTTACCCTGAAAAATACCGGTGGAAAGGTGGAACTGGAAAATACCAGCACAGGGGTGTTGACTGACAGTAATCTTACGATTGAAGCTGCAGGAGATATTTCTTTAAAATCAGCGAAGGGAATAACAAGCAAGAGTAATCCACAGGTGAGCTTAACTTCAACCAATGGGGATGTTACAATAGAACAGACTGCAAACTCTGTCATGCAAGATGGTAAGCTGACGATTCAGGCATTGGCAGGAGCAATAAGCATTTCAACCAATGCGACTGTACCGATGTTTCAGGCAGAACTTGATATAAAGGCAAAGAATGATGTGACACTGAAACAGAATGGAACAACAGATTCATCACTTACCTGGGGCGGAGCCGGTGGAAGTATTGAGAGTACCGATGGGAATATTACAATAGAACAGGAAGGCAGCACATATGTGATTTCAACTTTGAATGCAGTCGATCTGAATGCAGGTGGAACGGTTACGGTAAAGAGAAATACGGAAGGAACAGCATTAACTTCCATGGTGAACGGGATTCCTGCAACAGGTGTAATCCAGCTTGTAGACGGCACAAAGAAAGGAGCCATCGTAGATGGAACCGTATATACTGCCAGCGGATGTACGCATCCAAAGCGTATCAATGGAAAATGTGTTGTTTGTGATGACCAGGAGCCGGTGGCTGCTATTGTAGATGCCAGCGGAAATGTAACAAATTATAACAGTCTGTCCGATGCATTCCATAATGCCAATGAATACAATACCGTAAAACTATTCGTTGATTATAAGAACAGCAGTGAATCAATTGATTTATCCTCTGTATATAACGCTGTAAATCTTGATTTAAATGGGAAGAGTTTAACATTAGATGCATTCAATATCATGAATCACTTAAGCATTTCCAATGGAAAGATTAATCTGAGAATGCTCAATGATGCAAATACTAATCTTTCTGATAAATGTACATTAGAAAATGTGGAAGCGGATATCCATGAGATAAGTTGGACTGCAAATGGTGGTCTGGAATTAAAGAGCAGTAGACTTCATGTAGGTTCACAGGCATCCCCTTGCTCATTCTTTGTAGAAATGATTACAATAGCACCGGATGACGATTCTGTAATTACAGTAGAAAACATGATAAGTGGTCTGGCAAACTATAAAAATGTACCAGCAATGGAACAGGCATTGGACAAATTAATTCCTTTCGGATATTCAGTTTTTGTTGATTCTGATATTACAGTACTGGATGAATCCGGAAATCGTGCCAAAAATCTGGTGCTTCGTAATAAGAAGCTGGCAGAAGCGGACATTACTTTAAGCCCGGCTACCTTTGTCTATGATGGCACAGGAAAAGAGCCGGCTGTAACCGTAACGTATGATGGAATGACGTTAACGGAAGGAAGGGATTTTACGGTTACTTATGGGGACAATATTGAAGTGGGTGATACAGCTGCAGCAATTATCAGAGGTTCCCACTTTTTAGACAGTGTAACAAAATACTTCAGCATTACCAAAGCACATCGTGGAGCACCGACAGGACTTACCGCAGTGGCAGAAACCATTGATGGCAAAAATGATGGAAAGATTCGTGGCGTGAATGCGGAAATGGAATACAGTATTGATGGAACTACCTATACTGCAATTACAGAAAATGAATTGACCGGACTTGCCGATGGAACTTATCTGGTACGTTATCAGGAAACACGCAATTATTATGTGTCTCCTGCAACACAGGTTGTAGTAGAAAAAGGACTTCCTTCTTCCAGCAGCTTAAACCCGTCAAACCCGGGCGGCGAAAATAATCCGGAAAATACACCGAATGGAAGCACACCAAACGGAAATAATAATGGAACTACATTAATCGCCGGAAGTAATGTTGGTACAACATTGCCGGGCGTATCTTCGGTGCAGACACCGACAGCAACAGCATCCGGCAGCACACAGGTTAAAACCGGAGATGACAACCAGATATTCCTGTATCTTCTTGTACTGATTGCGGCAGCAGGAGTGGCTGCGGGAGCATATGGCAGATTAAATGCAGGACGCCGCATGAAATAAGTAAAAAAGATATATTTCGAAAATAGAAAAGGCATGAGATGAAAAATAAAAATGCTGTACTTTCAGAAATGGGAGTGCAGCATTTTTCTGTTGCAAAGAACATAAGGACGCGGTAAAATGTAGCGTAGTCAAAGAAGAGGAGATAGAAGATGCTGACACAGTTTTCAAGAACCGAACTATTGCTTGGAAAAGAAGCAATGGAAAAATTAAAGAATGCAAAGGTTGCAGTATTCGGAATCGGCGGAGTAGGTGGATATGTCTGCGAAGCACTGGTAAGAAGCGGAGTTGGAGCTTTTGATCTGATTGATGATGACAAGGTATGTCTGACGAATCTCAACCGTCAGATTATTGCAACCAGAAAGACCGTTGGAAAATATAAAACAGACGTCATGAAAGACCGTATTTTAGAGATTAATCCGGATGCCAGGGTAGAAGTGCATAAATGCTTTTTCCTGCCGGAAAATGCGGATGAATTTCCTTTTGAAGAGTATGATTATATCGTAGATGCAGTAGATACGGTAACAGCGAAGATTTCACTGGTTATGAAGGCACAGGAGATGAATGTACCGATTATCAGCAGTATGGGAGCTGGAAATAAGTTAGATGCCAGTCAGTTCCGTGTGGCAGATATTTATAAGACAAAGGTATGCCCACTGGCAAAAGTAATGCGCCGTGAGTTAAAGAAACGTGGCGTAAAGAAGCTTAAGGTAGTTTATTCCGAAGAGCAGCCAACCAGACCAGTCGAAGATATGGCAATCAGCTGTAGAACCAACTGTATCTGTCCGCCGGGAGCAGCTCATAAATGTACGGAGCGGCGTGATATTCCGGGCAGTGTGGCATTTGTGCCATCTGTCGCCGGACTGATTATCGCAGGTGAAGTAGTAAAGGATCTGGCAGCAAAATAAGAAACAGATAAAGAAAACCGGATGTGGAATCACATCCGGTTTTCCGTTTCTATTGATTTCCTTATCAGGAAAATTATTTCTGAGGACCAGCAGAAACAAGAGCTTTACCAGCTTCGTTTCCTTCGTATTTAGCAAAGTTCTTGATGAATCTGTCAGCAAGATCTAATGCTTTTGTCTCCCATTCAGAAGCATCTGCGTAAGTATCACGAGGATCTAAGATGCCTGAATCAACACCTGGAAGCTCGGTAGGAACTTCAAAGTTGAAGAATGGAATCTGTTTTGTAGGAGCACTTAAGATAGCTCCGCTTAAGATAGCATCGATGATACCACGGGTATCTTTGATGGAGATACGTTTTCCGGTTCCGTTCCATCCTGTATTTACGAGGTAAGCCTTAGCTCCGCTCTTTTCCATTTTCTTAACAAGCTCTGCAGCGTATTTTGTAGGATGCAGCTCTAAGAAAGCCTGTCCGAAACATGCTGAGAAAGTAGGTGTAGGCTCTGTGATTCCACGCTCTGTACCAGCAAGTTTTGCTGTAAATCCAGACAGGAAGTAGTACTGGGTCTGCTCTGGAGTTAAGATAGATACTGGAGGCAGTACTCCGAATGCATCTGCGGAAAGGAAGATAACATTCTTAGCTGCTGGAGCAGAAGAAATCGGGCGGACGATGTTCTCAATGTGGTTGATTGGGTAAGATACACGGGTGTTTTCTGTTACGCTCTTATCAGCGAAGTCGATTTTTCCGTTAGCATCTAATGTTACGTTCTCAAGAAGAGCGTCACGTCTGATTGCATTGTAGATATCCGGCTCGGAATCTTTGTCAAGGTCGATAACCTTAGCGTAGCATCCACCTTCGAAGTTGAATACGCCGTTGTCATCCCAACCATGCTCGTCATCACCGATTAAGAGACGCTTAGGATCGGTTGAAAGGGTTGTCTTACCTGTTCCGGAAAGTCCGAAGAAGATAGCGGTGTTTTCACCGTTCATATCTGTGTTAGCAGAGCAGTGCATGGAAGCGATGCCCTTTAATGGCAGAAAGTAGTTCATCATAGAGAACATACCTTTTTTCATTTCTCCGCCGTACCATGTATTAACGATAACCTGTTCACGGCTTGTAATGTTGAACATTACTGCTGTCTCAGAGTTTAATCCTAATTCTTTGTAGTTTTCAACTTTTGCTTTAGAAGCATTGTAAACGATGAAGTCCGGCTCAAAGTTCTTTAATTCTTCTTCAGTAGGCTGGATGAACATATTTGTTACGAAATGTGCCTGCCAAGCTACTTCTACGATGAAACGGATAGCCATACGGGTATCTTTGTTAGCACCACAGAAAGCATCTACTACATAAAGTTTTTTGTTAGAAAGTTCTTTGATAGCGATGTCTTTTACAGCACTCCATGCTTCCTCAGATGCTGGATGGTTGTCGTTCTTGTATTCATCAGATGTCCACCATACAGTGTCTTTGGAGTTCTTGTCCATAACGATGAATTTGTCTTTAGGGGAACGACCTGTATAAATACCAGTCATAACATTGACTGCGCCAAGTTCACTTTCCTGACCTTTTTCATAGCCTTCCAGTTCTGGCTTGGTCTCTTCTGCGAATAATGTTTCGTAGGATGGGTTGTAGACAATTTCTGTTGTTCCAGTAATGCCATACTTGCTTAAATTGATTTCTGCCATTTTGTTTTTACCTCTTTCCTTTAAATATAGTAATATGATAATCGCCCGCAAAAAGCAGGTTTTTATGATATCTTGACTGAGAAACTATAAATCCTAGTTACGTCATCATAATTATTATACATAAATAAGTCATAAAATCAATAAAAAAACTGCGAAATTTTTATAAAGTGAAGAAAGTTGAAAGATTTTCCCCCTAAAGAATTAGCCTCCTGCTTAAAAATGCTGCCATATAATTCGGCAGAAGTCCGTTGCGGCAGAACCCCAGACAAGCTATAATACAAAGTAAGAGAAAAATATAATCTTACTTTGTAGGATAATCTTGTATAGAAAAGGAGCACATGGGCTATGAAGATATTTCACTTATCCGACCTTCACATCGGATTGAAATTAATGAATCATGATTTAAGGGAAGACCAGGAATATATCCTGCATCAGATTGTAGAGCGGGCCGGAGAAGAAAAACCGGATGCCATTTTGATTGCAGGAGATATTTATGATAAAGCAGTGCCGGCGGCAGAGGCAGTAGAGGTATTCGATCATTTTATCAATGAACTGACGGAGATGGTGCCGGAGGCTGTCCTTATGATGATTAGCGGAAACCATGACAGCGCACCAAGAGTGAACTGTTTTCGAAGCATTTTATCAAGACAGCATTTATATATGATAGGAAAGCCGCCTGAGACGAAAGAGGAATACATTGAGAAAGTGACATTGACGGATAAGTATGGAAAAGTGAATTTTTATCTTCTGCCATTTGTGAAGCCGTCTATGGTAAAGCAGATTGTGGGAACGGATGAAAATGATAACAATCTTTCTTATGATGCAACTTTGCATAAGCTTCTGGAAAGAGAAAATGTAAATGAAGCAGAGCGGAATGTGCTGGTGAGCCACCAGTTCTATCTGCCGGCAGGAAAAGCGGCGGAGGATGTTGAGCGGATGGATTCCGAAATCCGCACCGTGGGAAATATTGATGAAGTGTCTGCGGATGTGTTGGAGCGGTTTGACTATGCGGCATTGGGACATATTCATAAGCCTATGACCGTGGGAAAAGAGTGTTATCGTTACTGTGGAACACCTCTTGCCTGCTCCGTCAGTGAAGCGGGACAGAAAAAGGGCATTGTTATGGTGGAACTGGAAGAAAAGGGCAGGCTTTCCACCAGAGTAATTCCGTTAAAACCACTGCGTCAGGTGCGTATTGTGGAAGGGGAATTAGAAGAAGTATTAAAGCAGCCATCCGATAATTTTGTAACTGTGATTCTTACCGATAAGGTGGATGTCAATGTCTTTGACATGCAGGACCGGCTGCGTCATGCATTTCCCAATTTGCTGGAAATCCGAAGAGAAACGCTGTACAAAGCCAATTATGAAATGGAAAAATTCCGGCATGAGGCAGAGCTTGATGCCTTTTCGCTATGCTGTGAGTTTATTGGAGAGATGAACGAGGAAGAAAGAGAAATTCTTAAGGAAGTCATCAATAAAGTAGAGGAGGAGAGTGAGTTATGAGACCATTAACCTTGGAAATGCAGGCATTTGGGTCCTATGGAGACCGGACGAAAATTGATTTTCGAAAACCATCCCAGAATTTATTTCTGATTACCGGAGATACCGGTTCCGGCAAGTCCACTATTTTTGATGCCATAGCCTTTGCGTTATATGGAGAAGCCAGTTCTACAGCTAATAAAAAAAGTGGAACAGAGCTGCAGAGTCAGTTTGCCACAGCAGGCGCAGAGCCTTATGTGGAATTGAAATTCTGTGAAGGAACAGAAGAAAGCGGCGTCTATACAGTGCGCCGTGTGCCAAGACATGTCCGCCCATTGAAGCGGGGAAGCGGTGAAAAAGAAGAAAGCGAATCCGTTACCTTAATCATGCCGGATGAAATCGTTTATTCGCAAAAGGAAACGAATCAGAAAATCATTGATATTGTCGGGCTGAACAAGGGGCAGTTTATGCAGGTGGCAATGATTGCCCAGGGAGAATTTATGGAACTGCTCCGGGCAAAATCCGATGAGAAAAAAGTGATTTTCCGAAAATTATTCCACACAGAAAAATATGAAAAGATTGCCAATGAATTAGGAGACCGGAAAAGAAAATTAGATGCAGAGATTGCCACAATCCGTACGAAGTTTCATGCCAAAGCTGAGAATGCGGACATACCGGAAGCCTTTGAAGAAGCCGAAGCCCTGTTGGCATTGAAAAAGAAGATGCAGCAGGCGGATGCAAAAGCACCGGAGATGGAACGCTTTTTAGAATTGATGCAGCAATTGTGCCAGTATCTTAAGGAAGAGGGAAAGAAGAAAAAGAAGGAAGCAAAAGAAGCGGAAAAACTGCGGGAGCATTGCCGGAGTGCGTTGCAGGAAGCGGAAAACCTGCAAAAATCCTTTACCCAGATGGAAGAAGCACAGCGGGAGTTAGCACGCCTTTTTGAAGCGGAAGAGGAGATAAAAGAGACTGCCCGGTTAGAGCAGATGATAAAGCTTGCCTATGATGCAAAGCAGCTCTATCAGCAGTATGAAGAAGCGGTAAAGAGGCTGGAGAATTTAAAGGCAGAACAGCAGAAATTAGAAGAAAAGCTGCCGGAGATAAAGAAAGCTTTAAAAGAGGCAGAAAAGGAAAGAAACTTAGCAGAGGCGGAAAAGGAAACACAGCAGAAGAATTACAGTATTATAGAAGAAAAAGTAAATCGCACGAAAGCGGCATTGAGAGAAATAAGAAAAGCCGCACAGGAAGTAGAGCAGAGTAAAGATGCTTTGCAGCAGGCGGAAGAGACGGAAAAAGAGACAAAAGAAAAAAGCACTGTCTTAGAGCAGAATATCGTGCAGTGGAAGAAAGAAGCGGAAGCCTTCGAAGAAATTGAAGTAAGGCAGTTACAGATTACCGGAAAGAAAAATGCTCTTGCAGAAATCGAAGATGCCGTAGCAGAGATTACAGAATCAAAGCAGCTTCTTGGTAAAGAAAAGAAACAGGAGGAACATGCAAAAGAGATTTATCGGGAAGCATCCGGACAGTATCAGGCAAAGCAGCAGGAATACGAAGCATATCGTAAGCGGTTTTTCGATGCGCAGGCAGGCATTTTAGCAAAGGAATTAAAAGAGGGAGAGCCATGCCCGGTCTGCGGTTCCATGGAACATCCAAAGCCATGCATTGCGGTAGAAATGCAGGAAGAATTAAGCCGGGAAATGTTAGAAGCTTTAGAAAAAACGATTGCAAAGTTACAACAGAAGCAGGAAGCGGCATCTACAGAAGCCGGTGCATGCCACGTAAGAAGAGAGAACCGGGAGAAAGAGTTGGCAGAAAGAAAGGAAAAGTGCCGGAATAAAATAGAAGACTTTGGAAAGGAAGCAAACCCGGCAGCCGATAATGAAATAGAACCGTGGCTTGTCGCACAAAAGAAAAAGCTTGCAAAAGAAGAAGAAACACTTTCTCAGGAGATAAAAAAGAAGAAGGAATTGTCTCATAAATTAGAAGAGGCAGAAGCAAAAAAGATTGCACTTCAAAAAGAAGAGACAGAAGCAACAGAAAAGAAGCTATTGGCAAAAGAGCAGTTTGACCGTTGTCAGGCAGCTTACACAGAGCGGAACCGCACCCTTGACTATACATCTGAAAAAGAAGCGGATGAAGTCTTGGCAGAAGCACAGCAGAAGAAGGCTTCTGCAGAAAGTGCATATGCAAAGGCTGATAAAGAAAAGAGCCGTTTAGAGGAAGAGAAAACCGGTACACAGACAGGCATTGTCCGTTGTGAAAGAGAACTTCCGGAATGGAAAAAGGAAGCAGAAGCCAAGCAGCAAAAATATGATTTATATATAGAAGAAAAAGATATTTCCAAACTGGAATGGCAGACTCTGGTGGAGCAGTATTCGATAGATGCCATGGAAGAGATGCGGCAGAAAAGGGAAGATTATCAGAATCAGAAGACGATGTATCAGAGCCGCTATGAGACAGCGAAAGAAACTGTAGGAGAGAAAGAGAAACCGGACGTAGAGAAGCTTACAGAGGAACTTAAGGCAGCAGAGGAGCAGAGTAAGCTTGCAGGCAGGGCGGCCAATGAGTGGGAGATTTCTAATCAGAAGGATACGGAAATCTTAGAAGCGGTAGAGGAAATATGGAGCGGGCGGCAGCAGGTATTAGAGCAGCACAACCGTATAACACGGCTTTATACTGTCATTTCCGGAAATGTGTCCGGCAGCCGTATGGATTTGGAGACCTTTGTGCAACGCTATTATCTGGAGCGGATTCTTTATGCAGCAAACCGCCGTTTTGAAGAAATGTCAGCAGGACAGTTTGAACTTAGAATGTTTGATGAGAAGAAGGCTGCAATCGGAAAGAACAAGGGACTTGACCTTATGGTATATTCCAATGTAACCGGAAAAGAGCGGGAAGTCCGTACGCTTTCCGGAGGAGAATCTTTTATGGCGGCGTTATCCATGGCATTGGGCATGGCAGATGAGATTCAGGAAAATTCTGCTGCCATACATCTTGATATGATGTTTATTGATGAAGGCTTTGGTTCCCTGGATGAGCATGCAAGAGAGCAGGCAGTCCGGGTATTAAAAGAGATGGCAGGCGGCTCAAAGCTTATTGGAATCATTTCCCATGTAACAGAATTAAAGCAGGAAATGGAAGACCAGCTTCTTATTACAAAAGATGAAGAAGGAAGCCATGTCCGCTGGCAGTTAAGCTAGCGGATAGGCTCCCTGTTCTAACATTTCCGTCACCATGGAAGCCATAGCGGAAGGATGTTCCTTCATTCCGTTTTGCAGCCATTTTAAGAAAACATTATAGAGCGCACCGGAATAGAAGTAGACTTTATACCGGTGAATATCATTATAAGGCATGTCACCCATATGATTTTCTAATTCCTGATCAAAAAGGTCTAAGTAAATGTATGCAAGACCTGCCTTATATACACTTAAAATAAATTTCTTGTAAGTCTTAAAATACCGGAAAATCAGTAAAATTGCCTCATAGCTGAAAAAGTCATTTTCAAGCTTTTCTGCCCTCTTCCGGTATTCTTCCATAATATCGTCCGTAATTTTAATCAACACTTCTTCCTTGGAATGAAAATTCCGGTAATAGGAAGCTCTTGCTACTCCGGCAGTGGTAATAATATCGGTTACGGATATATCGGAAAATGCTTTGGTGTCCATGAGTTTGGTCAGGGCACGGGCAATCTTTAATTTTACCTGGCGGTTCGCTTCGTATCGTTTGTCTGTTTCTTTCATTTAAATGCTCCTGTTCGTATGTGCTATGGATGTGTGCCGGTGGGTGGGACAGTCGCTTTATATTTGTTATTACGATTTGTATTTGATACATACATTGCTTCTAACGTCAAAGAGCGGTTTTTCTTGCACTGCATTTTTCTTTTGCCGATAAAGCCTGTCTTTCCAATGTTTGACAGTATGCCGGACTCTGTTCGCCTGAATGCGGATACGATATATGCAGTCTGTTAGAGACGCTTAGAATTCCGGCAGCAACCGGCAACGCTGGCACAGGGACGTGCCAGCGAGGCACATCTTAAGCATGGATGCGAATATGTGCCGGGTGCTGGAAGATACGGAAACTTTAACGGAATTCTTAGCGTCTCTTTCAGACGGAATGTGGTATCCGCATCAGACGGACAGAGCCGGCATCCGGTCAAAGCAACGGAAAGGACAGCCTGACAGCAAGAAAAATACAGTGCTAAGAAAAATAACGCTCTTTGCGTAATGAACCAATGCACATATCAAATGCAAATCGTAAGAAACGAATATCATATTCTGTCCCACCCACCGGCACCACATCCGTATCATGATACAAAATGATATAAAATGTCTCACATCAAACCGTTGAAAAAAGGGAAAACTATGCTACAATGCTACTTATGCAGCCACAACAATGTGATATAAATTATCTCACATATAGTGTGGCATAGATGTAGACAACAGTCAAGAGATGGAGACGAAAATGAAGATAATTACAGATACAGGATCTGATATATTAGAAACCGAAGCAAAGGCAATGGGCGTGGATCTGGTGCCGATTTCGGCAAACTTTGAAGATGTTATATTTGACCGGAATACAGAAGAGAATTTCAAAGCATTTTATGAGAAACTGCGCAGCGAGGAACAACTTCCGGTATCCAGCCAGCCATCACCGGCAGCATTTTTAGAAAAGTATGAAGCGGCAGAAGAAACGGGGGAAGAAGTGTTGGTGATTCTTATTTCCTCGAAGCTTTCGGGAACTTATAATGGGGCAGTGCTGGCGAAGGAAATGTGCGGATATGAAAAGATATATATCGTGGATTCTCTGCAGGCATCCTTATCCTTGCGGCTTCTGGTAGAGTATGCCGTGAAGTTAAAAGAAGAAGGCAAAAGTGCAGAAGAGATTGCAGGAATCCTGGAAGAAGTAAAGAACCGTACCTATCTTACCGGTGTTCCGTCCACATTATTATATTTGAAAAAGGGCGGACGTATTTCTCCGGTAGTTGCAGCAGTGGGAAATGTAATGGGAATCAAGCCGGTGCTGCTGCTCCGGAATGGAGAGATTGAAGGATATTCCAAAGCCCGCGGTATGAAAGCAGCCAAAAGCGGAATGCAGGCATTTTTGAAAAAAGGAGAAGTGGATAGCTGCATGCCGGTAGAATTTGCTCACAGCAATAACCCGGAAATGGGAGAGGAATTCCGGAAAGAAACCATGGAAGCATTTTCCCTGACAGAAAGCAGCTTATATGAAGTTGGAATGGCAATCGGAACCCATATCGGACCGGATGCACTTCTGATGGCATTTATTTTAAAAGAAAGCATGAAATAAGAATTTTCAGATTTAAGGATTCTTTAATAATTGATTCGTTATAGTAGAACCAGCAAAGGAAATAAAACTTTGCCGGTTCTTTTTTTCTTTACAGGAAATTGTTTTCCTGTAAAGTAAAAAACGCTCCGCGAGGATGCACACTGCGGCACGAAACTTGCAAAGCGTGTTTCGCGTAGTTGAGGTATACTAAGAGGATAGAAAGGAGCAGAAGATGTTTTGGGATATCTTACGCAAAGACTTAAAGCGAAAGAAAACAATTAATATTGTAATTTTGCTGTTTATTATTTTAGCTGCCATGTTTGTGGCAAGCGGGCTGAACAATGTACTGACGGTAGTAAATGGAACCGATTATTATCTTAATCAGGCAGACATTGGAGATTATGTAGTACTGACCCAGCAGGGGGATGGGGGTGTGCCGGAGCTTTTGGATACCTGTCAGTATGTAAAAGACTACCGCATGGATCATATTATGTATGCAACCAAGGGGAATATCAAGGCAGAGGGAAAAGAACTTGATATGGCAAACAAGGCAATGATCATAGAATCCATTTCCGAAAGTGAGATACATTTTTTCACAAAGGATAATAAGGAGCTTACAAAAGTGCCTGATGATTGTATCCTTTGCAGTGTTAAAATTTACGATTACTTTTACGGTGACAGAAGAATACCGGGAAATCGGTGTCATGAAAGCCATCGGAATTACGGACTTTAAGATACGAAGCCTTTATCTTGTAAAATATCTGATGCTGGCTGTTGTGGGAGCAGCAATTGGATTCCTGGCAAGCATCCCATTTGGCAATATGCTGCTGCAGTCTGTGACAGAAAATATGATGTTGGGAAACAGTCATGCCATTACGGTAAATTTCATGGGCGCAGTCATTGTTATTGCAGTTACTATCTGGTTTGCATACCGGTGTACCGGAAAAGTAAAGAAGCTGACACCGGTGGATGCTATTCGAAACGGTCAGTCCGGAGAACGCTTTAAAAAGAAATCCATTTACCGGCTGGGAAAAAGCCGTTTTAACAGTACCTGGTATCTGGCAGTCAATGATATTTTAAGCAGTCCAAGACGGTTCCTTACGATTATATTGTCCTTTTTCCTCTGTTCCGTTTTTATGCTGGGAGTGGTTATTACAACAGATACCATGAAAAGTAAGAATCTGATTACGACATTTGGAAAAGAAAGTGATGTCTACATATCAGATGTATCACAGGCAATGGGGAATATGGCAGGAAAGACCCGGGCTGATTTGGCAAAAGAATTAGATGACCTGGCAGAAGAACTTACGGAAGAAGGCATGCCATCGGAAATGTCTGTTGAGATACAGTATACTATAAAGATAAACTTTCACAGCTTCATATAGGGTTTAACATGGGGGAGTATCAGAATTTTCTGGTGAAAGCAGATACAGAACGTTTGCTGGAAGTATTGCAGAATATCATAGAAAATGCTATAAAATATGGTAGTGGCAAAAAAATTGGTATATCAATTTCAAAAGAAGAAGACTGTGTGCTGATTACCGTGGAAAATACAGGAGAAGTTCTTCCGGCAGAAGAACTTCCGCATCTTTTTGACAGCTTCTATCGTGGCTCCAATGCAGGAAGCCAGGAAGGAAGCGGACTGGGGCTTTATATATGCAGAAAGCTGATGCATAAAATGAACGGGGATGTTTTCCTGAAACAGGAGGAAAATCTTTTTTCGGTAACTGTGGTAGTGGGTATGGCAAATTAGTCAATGAAAAAGGCAGGAAGAAAATGTAATATGATAAAAGCAGTTTTATTTGATATGGACGGAACACTCATTGATACAGAGAAATACTATAGAATCTGCTGGCCTAAGGCAATGGCGCATTTTGGCTATGAAATGAGTGATGAGCAGGCATTGTCCATGCGTTCCTTAGGACAACCCTTTGCACCGGCGCATTTAAAGGAAATGTTTGCAGATGAGAATCTTGACTATCCGGCTATCCGGGCTTACCGGAAGGAATTGATGGAGGAATATCTTGCAAAGAACGGTATTGAGATAAAAAGAGGAGCTGTTGAGTTATTGAATTTCTTAAAAGAAAAGAAAATCCGGCGGGCAGTTGCAACGGCAACCGACATGGAACGGACAGAAAGATATTTAAAGCAGATAGGACTATATCCGTACTTTGATGAAATCATCAGTGCAACCATGGTAGAACACGGAAAGCCGGCACCGGATATCTATACTTTTGCATGTGCACAACTTGGACTTGCTCCGGAAGAATGCCTTGCGGTGGAGGATTCGCCCAATGGGGTTATGAGTGCTTGTCAGGCAGGCTGTCAGGTGGCAATGGTTCCGGATCAGACACAGCCGGATGATGAATTAAAAAAGAAACTTACGATATGTGCAAATACACTGGATGAATTGAAAATTTTATTTTCATAAAATGGGAGAGGTAAGATGAATTTTTTATTTGATACTTCAATTGATGTGAACCGCAGACAGTTTTATGTGCTGGCAATGGGAAGCTGTATCGGAAATCTGGCAGGATTTATTGGAAATGCATTGATTTTCGGATGGAACGGAACAACGATTTTCTGTGGAATCTGTATGTTACTTATGGCCGCAGGAAGTTTCATTGGAATTAAAAAAGGTCAGATACGTTATGCGTCTTATTTGATGATAGCAGTATTAAGCCTTGTGGAATTTCCAATACTATATTATATATATCAGACGGGAACGATTGTATACATGGTACTTGCGATGGTAGCAATTGCGATTTTTATTCCAACCGGAAATGCAATCCGGTTTGCCGGCATAGTAATTGTAGCCGATGTGGCAGCAGTTATTTTAGCCTATATGAGACCGCTGGAAAGTGAAAAATTGTCAAAAGAAGTCGTGCTGCAGAGCACACTTTGTTCCCTGCTGATCGTTTTACTTTGTGTCTTTTTGATTTCTATCCTGCTTCAGATGCAGAGACAGAGGCAGGAAGAAGAAGTAAAGAAGTTGAATGAACAGTTGAAAGATGCCGCAGATAAAGATGCACTGACCGGACTCTATAATCGTCGTTATTTAAATCAGTATCTGGGAGAACTTATTCTGGATGAGAAGGAAGAATTTGATGCGGTACTGATTGATCTTGACTTCTTTAAACATGTGAATGACAATTACGGACATGGGTTTGGAGACATTATTCTGGTGGAATTTGCAAGACTTTTAACGAAGCATGTAAAGAATAAAGGGATTGCAGTACGCTTTGGCGGAGAAGAATTTATGCTGGTTTTAAAGGGGATGAACACGGATGAAATCGGTAAAATGCTAGAGCATATAAGACGGGAATATAAAGAATATACAAAGCATGAAAAGAATATCGAATGCTCTTTCAGCAGCGGAGTACAGCATTATACAGAAGGAATTGCTGTTACGGTATTATATCGCTTAGCGGATGAGAAACTCTATACGGCAAAGGAGCGGGGAAGAAACCAGGATGTCTTTGATTTAGAATCATAGAAAGATAAAAAAGGGGGAGAGAAATGAAAAGGAACATCAGGAGGATTCGTTTATGAAAGGGAAAAAGTTTTTAGCAATGATATTAAGTGCAGCGTTGGGAATGTCAACGTTTGCGGCTTGCGGAAGAAGAGTCGTGGAGCCGGAGAAAAAGACCACAGAAACAGAGGCTGAGACTGAGACGGAAGAAACGGAAAACTCAGAAGAGGTGACAGAGGAGACAGAAACGGAAAATGTGGATGAAGATGACATTTTTGCACAGCTTGCAGAAGAAAGCTTTATGTTTACCAGCGGAGCCGGTGCATGGGATTCTACATTGATTTTATCTGAGGATGGCTCTTTTGTGGGAAATTATCATGATGCAGATGCAGGAGATAGCGGGGATGGATATCCAAATGGAACCCTTTACTATTGTGATTTCTATGGAAAATTCACCCAGCCGGAAAAGATAAATGATTATACCTATGAGATGCAGTTGGAGAATATTGCAACGAAGGAAACAGAAGGCGACACGGAAATTAAAGGCGGCGTGAAATATATTTACACGGGACCGGCTGGTTTGGAAGAGGTTTATGATTTATATATTTATCTGCCGGGTGCACCGTTAGATGAATTGCCGGAAAGATTCCTGGACTGGGCATCCATTGGTCTTACCGATGAGGATACGACGCTTCCATTCTATGTAATTTTTAATACGCTGACCTTTGATACCTTTTTAGGACCGAGTGGAGATAAGGTTACGGTAAATGATAAAACCACAACTTCCGATGTATCCATAGAGAGTGAATTGCAGAAAATCGAGGAGAAAGCAGCAGCCATGCAGGAAGACCTTTCCAGTGGAGAACTGACACAGCAGGAAATGAATACCCTGTCTCTGCAGTTGTATCAGTTGTGGGATAATGAGCTGAATTCTATCTGGAGCCGTTTAAAAGAGACTTTGGATGAGGACACTATGACGACTCTTACCCAGGAAGAGCGTGACTGGATTAAGACAAAAGACAGTGCAGTAGAGGAAGCCGGCAAAGATACTGAGGGTGGAAGCCTGCAGCCATTATTGGAAAATGATAAGGCGGCAGAATTAACAAGAAACAGGGTATATGAACTGGCAGAGTATTTGAAATAAAAAGATATTTTAGCGAGGAAAAATGGTTACATTAAATGATTACTTATACTCCGGAGCAACGGTGTTCCGGATATTGAAAAAGTATACGCAGGACCTCCGGGCATCCGCAAAAGTATCAAAAAATGAAGTGGATCTGGTGCACTGCAATTTCCTGATTCAGATTATGGAACTGTTAGAGCACAATGATTTCCTGACAGCGCAGTCCCAGAAAATACGTGAGTTCTACAAATATATGGCAATGGAATATCCTTATCTTTCCTTTACTTTTAAAGGAAGAATCAAGTCACTGATTCGTGCGGAGGGCAAATTCAACGGCTATATTGTAGAGTACATTTATGATTATTATAAAAAGCATAAAAGCTATCCGGACATTGCAGAATTAAAGGAAAAGCTGAACTGCTTCCGTGATCTGATTGCATACCGGATTGTGATTTCCATGCCACGGTGTCATTTGAAAAATCATGAGAACCGCGAAGAAGAGGAATTAAAGCACCTTTATCAGATTGCAAATGTGCTGCCACAGTTTTTAGAGGAGCGTGGATTTACGGCAGAGTCGACAGGCGGTGTCTTAAGAAGCAGTTCCCCGCTTTTGGATGATGCTGTAAAACCATATTACAGGGATTATATCACCAGCGAAAAGGAGGACGATTACAAATCCTTACATATTACTTTTTATGATAACAGTGCGAGATGTTATGTGGAAATGCAGCTTCGCACAAAGCAGATGGACGATATTGCAGAAATCGGTTCCGCCAATCATATTAATTATGAGAAAAAGCAGGAAGCATCCAGAGCACGCCGGGATACCATCCCGGAGGGAGAATGCATTTATTTTGATGAAGCTTATGAACGGTGCAGGCGTTTGCAGGAACTGGAGCTTTCCGGTGTGGATGTCGACATGTTTACAGCAGTAAGCAACAGCCTGATGAATGACGGCTGCGGCTTATACCGGGGAAGACTGATTCTTCCTTATGAGCATTTGTCGAGATTTCAGAATGATTTGATTGATTAGAAATAGAACAGAATGGAAGCGTACGAAACGGAGAAGGCAGCTATGGGTGAAAATATGGAAAAGGAACAATGGATGAAAGAGAGTCTCCAGATGCAGAAGGCAAGCTGGATTCAGGATGAAATCACAAAGCGAAGAGAGCGGGAAGATGAGTTGCTGCAGCAGATTTTTATGGAACAGAAAATGTTGCAGGAACTGGACGAAGACATGGACGAAAATATGGCACATGCCAGAGAAGGCCGCAAATACCGGGAGGACATGAAGGAGCGGGTCAATGACCGGGTATATGAAATCCATGACCTGAGTGCAGATAAGCGAGAGGGAATGCGGGAATATAAATATGCATACCGCAGAGGCTACGCTCTTGCCATGTTTTTCTTTTCATTGGCATTGTGCGTCTTTGTAGGCTTTTTACATGGAATCACATCACAAATCTGTCTGATGCTGATGTTCTTTACCGGCGTGCAGGCTGCCATTTTTGTACATCAGAAGCAGTGCTTCTTTCTCTGGAGACTCATCTGCGACATTTTCTCAGCAGTAGTTTTCCCGGTGATGCTGGTTCTCTTTATCGGTTATGAATTAAAGTACGGCTTCTATGATTTTCTGCTTCCAATCTGCCTTATCATAGGACTGGTGCTGTTGGCACTTACCACAGCATCCTATTTCCTCTACGATCCATACCGCAGTGCCCGCCGCAGAGTCGGTGATGCCAAGAGCATGATCCGTTCTATCGAGCGTTCCGCCAAAAAGCAGGTCAAGAAGAGCCAGAAGCAGCAGGCGAAAGACGAGCTTCGCCAGAACCGCCTGCTGCAGAAGGAGCAGGATAAAGCCGAGAAGCTTCGCATCAAAGAAGAGCAGCACCAGGAAAAAGAGCTTAAGAAAGTCGCGCAGCGCGAAGAACAGCAAAAACTCCGTGACGCAAAGAAGCAGGAAGCCTTAGAAAACCGCGAAGAGAAGAAGCTTGCCCTTAAGGACGCTGTGGCAGCCAAGAAAGAGCAGTTCCGGGAGAAGTTCCGGAAGGATGGGGGAGTGGAAGAAACGGAAGAAAAGGAGAAGGAGAAAGAGGAAGAGGGCGTTTTGGCTTCGGATGAAGGTGTGGAAGATACAGAAAATACAGAGCAGGGAGAGGCAGTAGTTGTGGAAGATGCGGTGCAGGAAGAAGAGGCGTTAGAAGAAGAGGCTGTGCCGGAGGATGCAGCGCAGAAAGAAGAAGTGTTAGAAGAGGAAAATGTGCTGGAGAATGTGGTGGCATCGGAAGATACTGCGGATTCGGGGGAAGATAAGATGGTTTCGAATTCAGAAGAGGAAGAAATCGTGATGAGGATGGAAGAAGAGTCCGGGGATAAGGATTCTGAGAAAGAGGAAGTTCAGCCGGAAGATAATTAGATAGATGAAAGTTGTAAGATAAGAGCATGGAAGAAATTCTGTGCTCTTTTTATGCTGGGAAAATAATTAGATAAGGATAGAGATATAAGTATAAAATAGAAATCATAGAAAGTATTGTCGAATTGGGGCGTGAAGCAGATTGATAAGAGGGAAGATTTTGACGATTTTTATTAAAAAAGGTTGCAATTTGGAAAAAGGAGTTGCATAATATTTATATAGAATTTTTGGGGGAGAGAAAAGTTATGAAAAAGCTAAGTAAATATGATAAAAAGAAATTAGAAGTTCACAAAAGATATGATGCGTAAGGGCATTGGTCGTTTGTGAATTTTTTTGTTGGGAAAGAAAATATTATGGCTCATGAAAAAATGTTGGTCATGATTGGAAAATAAGCAAATGTTTTATTAGAGTGAGACACAAGTAGAAAAGTAATTTGGAATAACATTATATACAAAGGAGAAGTAATATGGAGTTTGAAAAAGAAGCATTATTTAAACAATTGGTATCAAATAGTGGAATGAATTTGTATCTTGGCGCAGGATTTTCTGCATATGCATATAATTCGGATAAAGAGTCATTACCATTAGGGAATATTATTAATGAAAGATTGATAGAAATGTTTTCACTAGATAAGTCAAGAAACTTTAATCTAAGTAAGTCTTGCCAAAAAATTAAGAAAGATAATAAGGATGCGTTGAACCGAGTCCTTAAGGAAATATATATGGTTAAATCATATGATGACAGATATGCGTATTTAGTGGATTTGCCTATAAATAATATTATTACGCTTAATATTGATAACTTGATAGAAAAAATATATGAGGAAAAAACAGATACAATAAGTTTGATTGATTCTAAAGTGTATGGTTCTTTAGAAAAGAGTAATTCTGTGAATTTATATAAAATTCATGGCTCTGTGACGTATCCAATGACTGAGGACATGTCTTTTACAGAAAAAGAACTTACAGATTTATTCTTGCGAGAGAAGATGCTATTTGAAACAGTATCATTTAAATTATCTACTGCGCCAACAATATTCTGGGGAATAGGGATAATGGACAATAATACATTAGATTTAATCTGCAATAGTGAAGCATATTCAAAATCAAAAAATCCTAAATGGATAGTGATTTATCCAACAAAAGAAAATCTTCAGTATGTAGATGATTTTCAAGAACAAGGATTTAATGTAATAAAAGCTGATACAATGGAGTTAATAGAATACTTGCATGATATGGACTTGACTAAAAAGGCAATAAATAAGACTAAAAGAAATTATGCAGACATTTTTCCTAAAAATTTCATATCAGATAAATTGCGTAAGATAAGTGTAAGAAGACCGGTTATAGATTTTTTTGCTGGCTCGGAGCCACAGATATCAGATGTTTTGTCGAATAATGTGACAAGGATTTCATATTTTAATAATGTGGCAAATATGATTCTTTCAAAAAATACAGTGTTGATTACGGGAATACCAGGCTGTGGAAAATCTACATTATTACTTCAGCTTGCTTTTTCGGAAGAAATATCAGGGATTAAGTTTTGGTTTAATAGCATTACATGTCAAGAGGCTGAAAATTTGCGAAAACTTCTTATGCATGAGCAACAAGTTGTTACGGTATTTATTGATAATCTATATAACAACATGGAGGCTTTTAAGGTTTTAAGAGAAATGACAAACGTTAATTTGGTATTGGCTGAGCGTGCTTTAAATTTTGATTACATAAAAAGGTCAATTAATATTGAATCGCAGGATATTATTGATATTAGTAATCTTTGTTCAGAGGATGTTCAACGTATATGCAAAGGGATGAATAAATCGGGTGAAGACGCAGTAAGTCTTTTATCATCAAATAATAATGTTTCACTATTAGAAATTGTATTTTATGCATCTACAAATACATTGATTAGTGAACGAATTCGTGGTTATATTAATGATTTACGTGCATTTGAAGATCCGAATTTGAAAATCAACTTGTTGGAATTATTTGCACTTATTAATTATACAAGTTATTGTGGAGTACCATGTTCAATGGATATGCTATTGTTTTACTTTCATGAGGATATTGATGATTACAAGGATTTGCTATATGCACTTAATAAAATGACTAAGATTATTGTACAGTATGAAGAGGTCATAGAGGAAATAGAGGATCAAGATTATCTGATTATGAGAAGTAAACTTTTTGCAGAACGTTCATTAAAACTGATTGATAAGATTACTATGGGGAAAGTTTTAAAAGAGTTTTGGAATAGAATTAATCCTCACATTATATATCGCTATGATGTTATGAAACGAAGAGCTTATGACGCAGATATCATTACTAATGTTTATAATGTTAAAGACGGACAAGATTTTTATGAGAAGATGTTCTTGATAAACAAATCTCCATTTGTTAAGCATCAATATGCAATCTTTTTATTAAGAAAAAAACAATTTGATTTAGCATGGAAACAGATTGATCAAGCATATACAGAGAGTGAAAAGAAAGTGTTTACGATAGCTAATACGCATGCGGTTATTATGTTTGAGATGAACATAGGTGCAGAAGCAAATAGCGATAAAGAACTATACTTACTTAAGGAAACTATGCAGAAGTCTTTTTCGACTCTAGAATATTGTATAACTCAAGATGTGAGAATTAATTATCATGCATTAATATATGCAAGAAATACAATTAGATATTATGAACGTTTTGGAGATGATCAGTATTCAGAAAAATATATTGATAGCTCAATTTCTCAACTTGAAGAGATATTGCATAGAGATGAATATATGTATTATAAGATTAAGATGGAACTAAAACAACTTTTGATGAAATTAAAACAAATTAAAGGAATTTTATAAAAATAGTTGAGGCTTTATAGCAGTTAACAATAAAATTGGTTCAGAAGTAATTTGGGGATAGAGATTTGCTTTGTAACGGTTATAAAAAGTATTTTTTCAGAATAATGGTGTTGTTTAAGAAGTATATTGGCTGTATTTTTTTAGCATCCGATATGTTTAATTGTATATGGTAGGTAATATTTTAGCGAGAAAAGGTAAGGACAACAAATATGAGTAAACGAAGAAGAAATGGAAAAGAAGAAAGTAATGTTTCAATATGTGATATACCAAGTAGGCGTGATTCGAGATTGGGATCAATTATCGGGATAATTGCAATTATGGTAACATTATGTTCGGTGTTATTTCGATGCACAAAGGCAGTTATGTCTGCAGTTCCAGAGAGTGGATATGCATATTATATTATAATGTGGAGTGTTTTCTTGACTTCTTTATCAAGTGCTATTTTTATAGTTTTAGACATTATTCTTTATGTTATGGCTGATTTAAAAAGATATAATGTGCTAGATGAAAAATATGAGGATTATGATAAAGAGTCTGATATAAAATACGCTACTATGATAAAAGATTTTAAAATAGTACTTGGAACCATTTTGAGCGAATTGTATTTATTGTTTTTAATAAGTGGTTTTTCACAAAAAAATATAGAAGGGTTATTTGGTTTTATTGTGGGGCTAGTATTGCTTGTCATTGTTATTGTAGTATTTATAGAAAAACTTATAAAAAGGAAAATTGGTTGGAAAAAAATATGGGATATTACGAAAAGGTTAGCTATTTTAGGAGTAATATTAGCTATTACATTATATATTGAACTTGTACTAATTTGTAGCAGATGTGGTAAAGTGGATGTAATATTTGATGAGCAAGGAAACATAGTAATTCAAAATTCTATTGATGAAGAATTTGGAAAGGGAACTTTGCGTATTTATGATGAAAATGGAGGTGTTGTAACAGAAATAGACATTACGGAAGATGTTATTTTACAGGCTAAGACTTCAACAGGACAAACATTGAAAAATAATAAAGGTGACGAAATTGGAAAGACTCAGAAAATACCTGGGGAAATGCTTTATTGGAAGTATCAATATAATATAAATAATCTCAAATTAGAAGATGGAAAATACAGTGTTCGGATAGAGATTGTTCAAAAACAAAGAGATGTGTGTATAATTAATATGTTTGAAATCAATAATTCAAAGTATTATTTCGGAACAAATAGCATCGAAAAGGAATATTGATTTACGTATTCCACAAAGAAGGGAAAGGATATTTATACCTTTAAGATGTCTTACAGATATATCCTAGATTTATAGACATACTGACTATCTGTAAAAGTGGTTATATTTGGAAGAAATAGAGATAGAGGGACTCCTTGGAAGTGGAGTTTTTAGAGTGAAAAAAGAGAATGTCAGGGAAGTGTTATGCCAAGCAACATTATTTGAAAATGTGAAATTTGGAGATGGAAAGTTGTATGTAGAACTTGTAAGCATTTTGGGCTTAATACAGTGAACTTTGATAAAAGATAGATGAGAAAATATTTGTATTTGCAAAATGCTCTTATGAAGAATTGTAGACAATTCGTGAAAGAAAAAATCGGATTTTGGGCGGGCAGATGAACTTTAATTGAAAAGGATATAGGTTATCGAAGTAGGAGGTTAGACAAGCGAATTATAGTGCAGTTAAAAGACTATCATGGAGAAGTGGAGTTATTGCTTTTAAATGAAGAAAGAGAATGTTGTTGGAAAAAGTACAGCCTTGAAGATGAGGCTATTAGGAAGTGAGACTGTAAGATAGAGGAGAGAATGATTTGAAAATAAATAATAAAGAATTTAAAGACTGGACAGAAGGCGATTTGCAGGAAATTGTAGAGAATGATGCATTTAGAGAGAATGATTATTTAGATTACAAGCAAACTTTTGCTGTATTAGAATGTCAGGATAAGGAAAGTAAACGTAAAAAACAGAATGAATTTCGCCATGACATTTGTTCATTTGCTAATGCTGAAGGTGGGTATCTTATTGTAGGAGTAATGGAAGAAAAAGGAATACCATTAGTAATAGATGGAATTGCCATTTCTAACATAGATAAGTTTGAGCTAGATCGAAGAAATGAGTTATCAGGAATACTTCCAGTTGTACCTAAAGTAGATTTTTCTTTTATAAAATTATTAAATGGAAATTATGTGGTAGTAATAAAAATTTACAGAGGTGTTTATAAGCCATATTTATACAGAGAAAATGAAGATAATTATAGGTTCTATGTTAGAAGAGGAAGTAGAAAGCAGGCAATGAGTTACATGGAAATTAGAGATGATTTTTTACATTCCCATCTTTTGGCAGAGGAAGTTAAAAGATTTCGTAAGGATAGATTACTCTCTTATATTGAAGAATATCCTAATACACCATTTGCTATTATCCAAGTTATTCCCGCAGAATTTGTAAATGTTGATTCTAGGATCCTTTTATATAATGAGTATAAGGAGAAAAATATAAAATTTCATGATATTTTTAATGGGCTCTGTTATGGACACATATATCCTAATGTAGATGGAATTTGTTTTCCTAACTATGGTTATGATAATGGAGTATATTTACAACTTTATAATAATGGAATATCAGAACTCTTTTATAAAATGGATATTAGAGAACGGAATGGGGACAAATGGCTTTGGATGCCAGGCGTTATAGAACAAATGAAAATATTGGTGGAAGGAACAAAGGAATTGTTTGTTCTACAAGAGAAACATATAATAGCATATATATGTGTCACAATTTCTGGTTGCAAAGGAGTGTGGAGCGATTGTGATTTTGAAATTAATTATTGTGCACAAGTTGATAGGCAAGAAATTAATTGTATGCCTGTTGAAATCCTTGATATTACAGATGATGATATGGTAGAGCAAGCAATCAATACTTGTGCAATGATTATGAACTATTCTGTGGGAAGAAAAAAATGATAGAAAGCATGGTGATGGAGTTTGGTTAATAATGAATAATATTTTTTCTCTTATGGAGACTAAAAGTATAATCAAAACAGAAAAACATATAGTAGAGTGGTGGAGTTCTGGAAGCGTGTTGCTTCAAGCAGGAAAAAACCAAAAATAGAAATGATGATAGATGGGGTCAGTGGTTTCCTTTTCTTGGATGGCAGAGGGAAACCAATGTTAGCATATCAATGGGAAAAGAAGTTCCAAAGATCTGTTGAGAAATACAATAAAATCTATAAAGTGGAACTGCCAAAGATTACACCTCATATATGCAGACATACCTATTGCACCAACATGGCAAAATCGGGAACATCAGTAAAGACTTTACAAGACACGCAGACATAGCGACTACCATGAACGTATACACGCATCTCAAATTGGAAGATACGAAGGACGAACTGGAGCAGATGAAAAGTAAGGGAGCAGTAAAAAAAGGAGATGACTTTGGTGGACATGGAGTATGCCAAAAAGGAAATAAAGAGAGTGAGTAGTATATAGGAATAGCCTAAAGAAAGAAGAGTATGAAGGAGTAAATTTACTTCTGTTTTTACTCTTTTTACCTACCAGGAAAGAGTAAAATGTGCTAAGATAAGGTTCTATGAGAAAATGGCTAGAACCCTAGTAAATATAAGGAAAATCGAGGTTATACTAATATATGCAAAGAAAAATTAAAGTCCTCATAATCTGCCACGGCACTCCAGTTTTATGATAATGCATATCTTTGCAGACTGGGGCAACACAGGGCAGAATATGGCAGAAAGCATTGAAAATACTACGTTTTCGACTACTAAGGCTCATGGGCAAAATCGGGATAAAGGCAAAGGTGTGGGGAGAAATCCTTAGTAGTAATGGACTACTAAGCGATGGCACACATACAAAACTTTGAACACAAAAAGCCACAATCGTTGGGAACAAGAACACAGGGATTGGAGACCGTTTCAAGTTTTGTGTAAACGTTAAAAACTGATATAAGATTTGTGAATAGTTACAAATGGGCAGACCCGCTTTTTCAGGTTCTGCCCATATCTGCATTATACAGAAGTTTTTAGGCATGTCAATAAGACCTGCCTAAAACAAGCTGTTTTTTACAGGTTTCGTCCGGTCAGACGTTCTTCAAAATAGATTTCCAGNGACGGAAAAACCGTCTTGCTTTTGGTCACTTTCCGAAGCTGACGGTTGAATCCTTCAATGGCATTTGTGGTATAAATCAGGCGTCTTACTGCCTCCGGATACTTGAAATAAGTGGACAGGGTTGTCCAGTTATCATGCCAGGATTTATAGATTTTCGGGTACTTGGACTCCCATTTATCTTTGAACAACTCTAATTCATTTAAAGCTGTTTCTTCTGTTGGAGCCGCATATACAAGCTTCAGATCAGCCATCAGTTTTTTGATGTCTTTGTATGAAACAAACTTTGTTGAATTACGGATTTGATGGATAATACACTGCTGGATTTCTGTTTTTGGGTAAACAGCCTCGATTGCCTGTGGAAATCCATTCAAACCATCAACGCATGCAATCAGGATATCCTCAACTCCCCGGTTTTTTAATCCATTCATGATAGAAAGCCAGAACTTCGCACTTTCGTTTTCTCCAACATACATTCCAAGGACGTCCTTTTTTCCATTCATATCGATACCAAGAGCAATGTAAACCGCACGTTTTACAATACGTCCTTCACTGCGGACGTGATAGTGGATGGCATCCATAAATACTACAGCATACACTTCTTCCAGAGGGCGTTCCTGCCATTCTTTTACAATAGGCAGGATTTTGTCTGTGATTCTGCTGATTGTGCTGTCTGAAATATCAATATCATACAGTTCACGCATATGAGACTCGATATCTCCAGTCGTCATTCCTTTGGCATACATGGAAAGTATTTTTTCCTCCATGTCCTGGGTTACTGTATTCTGATACTTTCTAATCAACTGAGGCTCATAGTCACCATTGCGATCTCTTGGGATAGCTACATCCATGTCTCCATAGCTGGTGTGCATGGTTTTGTTAGAATGTCCATTTCTACTGTTGTCTGTTTCTTTGTTTCGGTAGTCATACTTGGAATATCCTAATTCCTCATCCAGTTCTTCATCCAAAGCACCTTCCAAAAGAACAGACATCATGTCACGCATGATGCTGTTCACATCCGTACCATCTTTGATGTTGATATCATTATTTTTCAAATAATCACGCATCATTTCTCTCATTGCTGCTTTTTGTGGACTGTCTTTTCTTCTTGCCATAAAAATAACCTCCAAACTGAGTAATTTTATCTTACATCAGTTTGGAGGTTTACACAAACTTTGGGATGCTCCC
>NZ_JAOQKI010000014.1:0-75536 GCF_025567465.1 Roseburia amylophila | reverse complement strand
CCGGTCTGCGCTTACGCTTGCCGGGCTCGTTCCGTCGGCGGGGCTTTCAGCCAGACCTGCTCATGCCGCAGGGGGCACTCTTGCGCAGAGGGCGTTCCGACAGCTTCACTCCTGCCAAACCAGAAGAAGATGCTGTCGGAAATCAATGCCGGATACGGCAGAAAGGGGGAATCGTATCATGGCGATATTTCATTTTACAGTAAAGATTGTCGGACGCAGTAAAGGAAAATCTGTCATATCCACATCGGCATATCTTAATGGAGATGTGATGAAGAATGAGGAAACAGGCAGGATCAGTTACTATACTTCCAAAAAGGAAGTTGTCTACACCAGTCTGATGATGTGCGAAAATGCACCTCCTGAATGGCTGCATGTACCGGAAGAAAATATAAAAAGGTTTCAACAGTCTATCCGTTATAAAAGAGCGGATGATAAGGATGCCGCACTGGAAAAGTTTAAAATCACATTTCAGAAACAGCGTCTATGGAATGAGGTCTTAAAGATAGAAAAAAATGCAGATGCACAGCTTGGACGCTCATTTGAATTTTCCCTGCCGAAAGAATGGAGCAGACAGGAACAGATTGATTATACAACCGAATATATCCAAAAGACTTTCGTGGATAAGGGAATGTGTGCCGATTGGAGCATACACGATAAGAACGATGGAAATCCACATGTGCATTTACTTGTAACCATGCGACCATTCAATCCAGACCACTCATGGGGCAACAAGGAAGTCAAGGACTGGGATTTTGTCAGAGATACTGACGGAAATATCGTGGTTGATGAATCCCACCCGGACTGGTGGCAGGATAAGAAAAATCCTGACCGGCATGGAATCCGCATTCCGGTACTTGATGAAAACGGAGTACAGAAAGTCGGGGCAAGAAACCGAAAACAATGGAAACGGGTTCTGACCGATGCTACCGGCTGGAATAATCCAAAGAATTGTGAGTTATGGCGAAGCGAATGGGCTAGGATGTGTAACCGGCATTTATCCATAGACAATCAGATTGACCACCGCTCTTATGAAAGACAGGGCAAATTAAAAGTCCCTACGATTCATGAGGGTGCGGATGCAAGAAAGATTGAGGAAAAATATCTCACCGGACAGATAAGGAAAGGTTCATGGAAGGTTGAGGAAAACCAGATGATTAAAAAACAAAATGCACTGCTGCAAAAGGTAATTGCAACCTTTGGTAAGGTATCCGGTGCATTGTCTATGTGGAGGGAGTGTTTGAATGACATTAGAAGAAAGCAAAGAAGTAATTCCCATGATGGAAGCAATGATTACACAGATAGAGGGACAACAGAATATCATGGCAGAGATGCTTCAGGAGATACAGGAAAAGGACGAGAAGCTGATGTGCTTTCAGGAGCAGGAAGAACGATTGCAGCAATTAGAGAAAGAATTATCAGAGCTGCTTCAAATCTTACCGGATACAGAAGAACTGTTGATACTTCTGGCAGAAAAGACAGACCAGATACAGAAACTTACAGACGAGAATCAGCAATGGCAGGAATTGGCACAGAAATTAAACAGCGAGAACCGATTATTGCAGAAACAGAACAACGAATTGCTGACATTAAACAGCAGATAGAGAAAGCGAGGGATATAGATGACAGAATACAAAAACTCAAAGAGCGACGCCCAACTGGAAGAACTGCTACTGCTGACGGAGCAGATGCAGGAAGAACTCGACCAGAAAGACCGGACTATCGAGGAACTGAAAGTGCAGCTCGACGAATCGCTGACCTTGAACGAGAGGTTAAACAGCGAGAACAGAGCAGGGAACATTCAAGCCTTAAAGAACGACTTGAGGAAAACAAAAGAATTGTTGCAGAGCGAGAAAGAGAAAACGCACGCTGCCGAAATCATGACAGAGGAATGTCAAGATAAGCTAAGGCAGGCAGAACAGGAACGGGACTATGCACTCTCTCATCAGAAAAAAGTAGAGATACCGGTTGAAAAGCCGGTACTCTATCAAAAGTGTGGGAACTGTAACCAGACAGCTTATCTGAAAGCCAAGGAAAAGTATGATACGCAGAGAGAAAAACTGGAAGGCAGATATAAAACAAAAACAGCCATGTATGAAGCATTGATGTTTCTGCTGATATGGTATTCCGTATCAACTACTCTTTTTCAGATGATACGGTCAAAAATATTTATTTCTGATTGCGTGGTATTCTTTGATACAATCGCCACTTTTATACAGAACATTGCAGGATTGACTATACTGGCAGGGAAGAATGTGGCACAGGTTAGCAATGGAATATCCAATCCTGTCGTTGTCGGAATTATATACTGGATGATAAGAATACTGATTTCCGGTGGATGTCTGGTGGGTGTGGGAATACTTTTGGCATTCATCGAAATAAAGATTGCAGGGCTATATAAGAAATACTGTTGGGATATGATTACCATAATGGTGATACTTGTAAGTATGGCAATAGCTATCTACTTTGGGGATTGGATAAAGGAAGTATTGCCAATCAATATGCTATTTCTCTTATTATTCGTGCAACTGGTATATGTTGGAATCAGGTGGTATGTAAAGGGATGGCGGGAAAACAGAGGTTATGTTTAAAAATAAAAAAATTGTCTGAGACGCAGCGAAGTAAATAAAATGAGTAGTATTATAGGAAGTCAGCAGTGCGTGAATAAACTGCTGGCTTCTTTTTTGATAGATACAGTCACTCCCAGAGAGTGTGCAGGATAGTAAAGTAATAATATCAACATGACGATATAGAAAATGCAGGGAACAGGCAAAGGTACAATACGAATACTATTTGACGCAGACAAAAAAATATGATCAAACCGTCCACATATTACATGATGTAAATAAGCATATTAAAGCAATCGAAGGATTATATGGTGCAGAGCAGGGGAATACGGCAGGAGAATATGCAGCGGAAATCAGAGAACTGTTAAAGCCACTCATTCCGGTTCAATACACAGAAAATCCAATATTAAACATTCTTCTTACCGATAAAGAATCCGTTATGAGGGAAAAAGGTATTTCAGTAACCATAAAGGTGGATAATGTGAATCTGAATTTCCTTGCACCAATCGACATTACAACTATTTTTGGAAATTTATTAGATAATGCGATTGAGGCAGCAGAGAAGCTGGAAGGAGAGAAATATATTTCGATTAAGATTGGCTCATACCATAAAATGATAGCTGCCAGCATCGAAAATAACTGCGGGGAGGTAAAGTGGAAAAATGGTTTTCCGGTATCAGCGAAAGGAAAAGGCGGTGGAATAGGACTGCTGAATGTTCAGAGCAGTGTAAAAAAATATGATGGAAATTTAATATTGAAAAGTGATGGAAATAAATTTATTGCTGAGTTATTCCTCAATTCATAAAAAGTCTTACTTCGTGCAAAAAAATCGTACTTGGTGCAGAAAAGGTAAAATATCAGAAGGAGTGTGTCGATATAAAAAAATAAAATGGATGATACATATAAAAAATTTAATGATGGGAGGTTTCGCTTATGTCAAGAATTACGGACTACGGTTTTTTATTTCAAACGACATTTGGAACATCAAAAACAAATTTAGTCAACAATATTCAGTTGTCCCAAATGAACAGCAGCTCTGTACAGAAACAATTAAAAGCAGCAGGGATTGACACAAACAGTAAAAAGTATAAAGCAGCATTGAGTGAGATGATGAAGAATGGAAACGGTGCAATGTTTACGAATGTTCAGGCAATTAAGAACCTGATGAGCCAATATGACAAAAATGGAGACTGGATTGATCCGAATACCGGATTAACAGGACTTGCGGTAACGGATGAGAACAGAAACAGTTATAAACATATCATTTCTGTTCCAGAGAGTAGCCGGGAAGAAATGTTTGAACTGGCAAAGAAAGAATTCTTAAATGAAAATGGTACTCTAAATGGTGATACTACCAAAAGGGAGAGTGTATATAACAATTTATACAGAAAAATGGATAAGGATGACCGCTTATCAGCAGGCTGGACAATGGAACAATATGAACATCAATACAGACAGGCATTTGCAAAAGCCGCAAAAGCTGCTGATCCTACATGGAAAGCGGGTAAACCAATACCGGAGGGTGCATTGGATGGCATTACGAGAGAGTATGTTGAGAGTGGAAAGAAGTCAGTAGATATAAAAATATAGTATGCTTTTGTCGGGTACTTTCTTGTGATTATCCTGTAAAGGCATGGTCTTTGGACCGTTATGGAGAGTGAGTAGATTCCGAATGACAGAGGAATGAAAATAATTGGAGGAAACGAAAATGAGTATAGCAGGAATTAACGGTTATAATTATTCAAATTATTATACAGGAACAAAAAGAAACACTGCGAAAGCGAACGGTATGAATTCCGGTTTGTTATCAAATGTAAGCAGTACATCTTCTAATATTACATTACATATGTCGGGAACAGAAGATAGTGGAAATGCATTAACAGCAGTAGGATTTCCGGATGGCAGTAGTGCATCTGTATATAAATCAGATGCATATGATTCGGCAAACCCAGAATACAGGGTAAGATATTGGGACAAAGAAGGAAATTACACAGATACAAATGTACAGATAAATGATGTTGATCCAAGAAATGCAAGTTATTTGGAAATGCTTGCATATACAACATATAGTGATGTAGAAGGCTTTACGAAAAATGCTTTTGGAGATTTCATGAATGCGGCTGGTGGTGTGAATGGCAACATCACTTATGATTCTGACAGCATAAATGAAAAGAAAGACTATATGAGCATGATTAAAGAATTTATGCAGTTACAATATGATTCGAACAACTTATCAGGTTATCTGTCATATAAGGAATTGTATGATTACATAAATGACAGAACAGAGAGGTGATTCAATTAAATGGAAATATCAAATAATTATAGCACAGCAAAAGTGTGGAACACATCGAATAAAAATGTTTCTAAATCTTCTAAAAAAAACAAATGGAAATTAACGGATTCTTTAAAAGAGAAGATTGTTGATCTGGCAAAAAAAGATGCACAGGACAATGTATATATGGGAAATGCATTTATGAATTTGAGAAAGACGGAAGTAAGCAAAGTAGCCCCGAATAGAGCTGCTTTAATTGGAAAGTTTAGTCAATCAATGAATTCAGGTAATATGTCAGCAATGAAAGAAGTTGAGGAAGCAGACAAAAAATGGCTCTGTATGCTGTTTGGAATACCTTATGAGGCAAAATATCAGGGAACAGGGACAGGCTCGGCAATTCATGTATACAATGAAGAGGGCGAAGAAGTTTTGACCTATACAGGGGGAGTAGGCTGGCAGGAAAAAGAAACAAAAGCAGAGTCACAGGTTCATTCAGCATTAAAAATGACATATTATGAGGCATTTAGTGAGGCGAGAAAAGCACTAAATAGTGAAGAAAAGACTGGTAGTGTAGGTGAAAACATAATATTGCAAGATAATTTTGATATGAAGGCATGAAGTATGCAATTAAAATAACAGTAACTTCTACAGTGTTCATTGCAGATGCACAGGGGCATATAAAGAGAATAATTTGTGGCAGGACTTTAAAGCCGTGACAGTTATTATTGATCAGTCAACAGGTAAGTTAATAGATATAGAAAATTTTAATTATTATTATGATTATGCAGTAGGATCAAATTCTTTGACATTCACCAGACGTTATCCGTCAATGACATTGTATAAATATGGAAATTGAGGTGACAATATGAAAATATCTAATTACATGAATAATACGAATTCAATAATGGAAAAAAATACTGATAAAGTACAGAAAGGAAATAGTCAGACAAACGAAAAACATACAGTGGGGCAATCAGTGAAGCTTTCGATTTCTAATGAGGGATTGGAGTATTATCGTAATCGTATACAGCAGAGTGGACAGGAAAAATATGATGATGTGGTTCAAAGAAAGGAACTGTTAGCGAGTAAAAAAATCAGTGATATTGATTATAGTTATGAAATTCAAAAGAAGGCAGCACAGCAGAATCAAAATGTTGATACAGGAAAAAGTGCCTTAAATATTACTGACAAGGCAAATAATTATGTTAAAGCATACGCAGAATTATATGATGAAATTGTGAAGGGCTATGAAAATGGAACCAGAGAAATATATGTAGCTGATGAAAATGGACCTCGTAAGCTTACAAAGGATGAAGAGTTAAGCAATTTAGATGCTGCATATAAAAAAACAGTGGATGACTTTGTGACAATGGAGACAACCAATCAGCATGCCCGTGGAATTATTGGTGAAGAAATGAATAAAATTTCAAAAATTACCACAAGGTCAACTTTGGCATCGGCTTACATTGAGGAGCAAAAAACCAGGGGAAAGGACGAAATCCCAGAAAATTTAACTGAGAAAATGTATGGTGCAATTACCTCATTTAAGGAGAAATATACAATGATTCAGCCTAATAGAGAGCAGTTATTGATGAGTATTAAGATTTGATGATGTTAGTACTATGATTTACAAATAAAAATAGTAATTACATATCATATTGAGGCTGAGAGAAATTAAATATCCAAGTCGTTCAATATAATAGAAATTATTTTAAGTTTCAATAACAGGGAGGTAGGATTATGGCAATTACGGGTATCAATAACAGCAGTTACACATCGTATTATGCTTCAAATTATAAGAATACTGTAAAAAAAACAGATAGTGAAAAGGATAGTACAAATACAAAAGATGGCAACGTGACAACAAGTACAGTTGAATTAAAAACATCACGTCCCGGTGTGACAAAAACAGAGCAGATTAAGACAGGGTATAGTAATGTAAATGATTATTCAAAATACTTGCAAGGAAAATACCATTATATGAATATAGGGCTGACTTCAATGCAGGGCATTCCGACAACGGTATCTGTTTCAAGTGCATTTTTACAAAAGTGCATGAATGATCCGGAAAAAGCAAAGTATTTGGAGGAAAACTTAGCAGCCATTCCGGATTGTACAAAAGATACGATTAATGGATGTTTGGGCACTGTGACAAATCAGAGTTATATGATTGATGCAAACGGAAATATTATAGAGACAGCATCTTGTACAAATGATCCAGATGGGAAAATAGCGAAAGAGAATGCTGAACGAAAAGCAAAAGAGAACAGAGAAAAAGAGGAAAAAGTAAAAGAGAAAAGAGCTGCTAAAAAAGCAGAGGAAGAAAAAGCTGCAAAGCAACGTGCAGAAAAATCGGCAGAAAGAAAAGAAACGGGTGATTATACCTTATCCATAACTGGTAATGATGTAAAAAGTATGACACAGAGCCTTGTAGCAGAATCTGTGAGTATTTCTGCACCTGATAGATCAAGTTTTGATATTAAGGCATAAGAGGATTTGATAAAAGGAAAATATCTAATTGGTGCATAGTATGACATCACCAGAGAGTAGAGTGGCAGAAAGTCAGTAGATATAAAGTTATAGATAGATTTATTTATGAACCGTGAGGTGGATTTATGGGAATCTCTTTTTCAAATATAGGAACAGTTGGAAGGGAACAGTTAATTACTTCTGGTAGTAATGGAGAACCAAACTGGTCTTATATTCCATCGAAAGGAAAAAGTACAAGAACGCAGACTGAATTTGTGAGTGAGATTAAGAAACTGGCACAAAAGGCTGCCAATGCTACTGATAAGACAGAACAAGATGCTATTTCAAGGCAGCTATTGCAGTTAAGGGCAGAATATTTGTCAGAGGTTGCACCGGATAGAAAGCAGTTATACCAACAGGCAAAAAGTGCAATGAAAAATCAAAATGCCAATCCAAAATGTAAAGGGATCGGAGAATTAACCTTACTGGATTTTTTGGAACAGGCAGAGGGAAAAAATCAGAATCTTGCAGATAAGCAGATTGCACTGGCAGGAGGCGGAACATTAAATTTCACTATTTTAACATCAGGTGGTTATGGGGTTCAAATTCAGAGTCAGGGTGTGAATGTATTGTTGAATACCGGTGCCGGCTGGGGGTATGAAATGACTCCGGCAGAACTTACAAAAAAAGATGAATTCTATTCCATTTACTGGAAGGAATATAATGCCGTAAAGAATGGTATGAATTCTGAATTGAAAGAACTACCGGATTATCTGGAGAAAAGACCAGTTTTTGAAGCGAAAGCCTAATGATAATAATGCAATTCAAATAAAAAGACTAACTATTAAAAGTCAAGTCTGAAAATGAAATATTTTGAATGAATTGCAGAAATGCATTTCAGATATATTTGTACCTTGAAAACTGTATGACAAAAAGAGTGTCATTAGCGGCACTCAGCTAGGAGATATTTACAGAAAACAATTAGGATGCACTACTGTATGATTGCCCTGTTTTTTCCATTGCATAAATGGTTCTTACTAGTTTCTTTGTAGCATGGGATAAAGCAACATTATAATGCTTGCCCTCTGCTCGCTTTTTGGCAAGATATGTTCCAAATGATTCATCCCAATGGCAGACATATTTAGTCGCATTGTAAAGGGCGTATCGAAGATAGCGAGAACCACGTTTTTCCATATGGGAGTAACAGTTATCAAGTTGCCCAGATTGATAGGTAGATGGGGACATTCCGGCATAGGCAAGTATCTTGTCAGGGGAATCAAAACGACTGAAGTCACCGATTTCTGCAATAATCATGGCACCCATACGGTAGTTGATTCCGGGGATGCTAAGAATCGGAGAATTAACCTCATCCATAATGGATTTGATTTCGGTTTCAATTTCGTCAATCTCAGAAGTTAATTCCTGAATGAGCTTAATGGTATGTTTCAGTTCCAGAGACTTCGCTGGCATATTTGAACCGATTGAGTTTCTGGCGGCTTCACGAAACATTACTGCTGTATCTTTGCCATATCTGCCATGTGAGCTTTCAGAAAGCAGATTTGTAAGTCTGGTAAGATGCGCAGATGCAACAGCATGAGCAGACGGAAATTCAGATAATAGGGCATAAACGGATGCCATATGGATTGTTGGAACAAGCTTCTCTAATTCAGGGAAAAGAATACAAATAAGGCGAGATACAGAGGTCTTGAGCTTTGCTCGCTCCTGTACTTTATCAAAACGATAACGAGTTAATGACTTTAGTTCTTCGTTATGGTAAGATGTGTCTGAGTAGGACTTCAAGTCCACATCAGACATGATCATAGAAGCGATGGTATGGGCATCCACTTTATCCGTTTTCGTCTTTCTAAGGCTTAAACTTTTTCTGTAAAGATTGGTATGTAACGGATTGATAACGTAGGTCGGCAAACCTTTATCAAGAAGGAATCCCAGAAGATTGTAGCTATAGTGTCCAGTGGCTTCAAGCCCTACTTTTACTTTGGTTAAATCATCTGATACGGATTGTACTTTCTGAAACAAGGTTTCAAAACCCTTACGGTTGTTAGGAATGGTAAAAGATTTGAATAATGCTTCACCATCTGAATTGGTAATAAAACAGTCGTGTTTGTCCTTAGCAACATCAATTCCGACGTATATCATAAAAATCTCCTTTGAGTAAATATTTTGATACTGTTTAGAACCACTGGTACTCCTTGCGATTGTAACCTCGTTCTAAATAAACCGTCATGCGGTATCTAACTGATTAACAAATATACAAAGAGACTGTGGTTGTAGCCTTTCTTAAACCATCAAGTGGTAGGAGTGTGAAAACAATCCACAGTATCTCCAAAATTATAGCATACAGACCTTGGAGAGGGTCTATAAACACTACTACTTTATAATACGAGGAGTATTGATATATGCAGATTAGTTCCAACTATTCTATGAATGGTGTGTCATACGAAAACAGACGCAGACAGAATGATATTCCTCAATTTAGTACAGAACGTGCCAAACAGGAAAATGAGAGTATAAATCCATATATGGCAGATACGGATTTTAACGAAAAAGCATTTGATATGATTGGTCCGAATGCTCCGCAGGATGTAAAAGATGCATGGATGGAAGCAGCGAAGGAAGTAAATGCGAATGGTATGGGAATAAAGAAAAACGGAATGTTGAGCCATATATCACAGATGATGATACAAAGGCTGAATAAGCAGATGAAGGGCGAGGGCGATGTGGATAACATCGACATTTTGGGAAACACAACAGAATCTGCAATTCAGGCAACGAAACAGGCTTTATATAATTTAGACCATCCACTGGAATATGTCCCTAAAAGCATAGAAGTTCAGAGGGCTTGTATGAAAGAAAGAGAATTCTATGTTGCGTTTCTGGAAAGATTGGAAAAGTTATAATTGACTGGAACAGAAACGGAAAATGACAACGATGAGATGGCAAGACGAAAAGCTGTACAAAACGAATATCTAAATAGCCAGTTGGCGACGGCAGCATATGAGAAAAGCAGTATTATTTTACCGGATAATCCTGTTATACTGTAGGCTCATCTTTTGACAGGAAAGCATAAGAATACAGGTAAGATATTTTTCGGGAGGAAGGATAAGAAATGGAAATAAACAGTAATCATTCTACATATGGGGCGGCATTTCGTCAAAAACCGATTTTTTTCATGTCTGGAAAGGAAACAGTGGCATTTTTTGAAGGGAAACTGAAGAAAAATATGACACTTCAGGAAGATTCCTGTACACTTGGCAGCAATGACACTTATCGCAGACAGCATACCACTTATGAGGTTTCGGACAAGAAGAAGGGAAGTACGTTTCTGGATCTGGATTTTCTGATTAAGGACGAAACCAGCAGTCTGAAAGGAAATCTCAGTGATAAAAAGGATGTGGATTTCTACAACTTTTCCATTCCATTTAATCGAACCATACAGAATTATTTTGGGGTTCAAATATACATGGACATGCCGGAAGGCTGTGATTATGACCTCACCTTATATGATGAATATGGCAATCAGGTCGGAAAGGCAGAATGGGACGGGGAAGGACGTAAAACACTGACCATCCCGAACTGGGATACAAATACCAATAAATATTGTATCAAAATAGAAAACAAAAATGGGGAAGAAGTTTCTCCGCATGATTATTATAAAATCAGTTTCAAGGTTACGGAAAATAAAGAACAGGAAAAGACCGATGCCATAAGGGAGGCATTCGGGAACCTTCACGGTGCATACAGCCGGAAAGATGAAAATTGGAGGGAATACCTCGACAAATATAATGAAGTCCTGATGGATACAGAGAAAAATTATACAAAAGAAATGGAGAAATTCCACCAGAAGCAGTTTGAAAGTCTGCCGGAAGAAAAGAAATACAAAGGCGGGCGCACAGTGGATGAATTGTTGCAGGACATGGCGGAAGGAAAGACACTGGATGATGCGGAAATGGAGTATGTGAAGATTTTTGTCAATCTGAAAGATTTTGAGAAAGCACAGCAGAAGGCGGAACTGAAACATGATTTTTCCGAGGATTTTGTAAAGGATCTGGAAAGCAAAGGTATCTCCCGTGATGAGCTGGAGGGAATGCAGATAAAGATTGAAAGCAATGGGAATGTAACAGTGAGCGGTATCGAAGATAAAGAAGTCCGGGAACAGGTTCAGAAACTGGTAGAGGAAAAGTACAGTGACCGGATGTATCAGTATTACACAGGAATTGCTGACAGTGTGGGAAATCTGTCGTCCAATACCTACCAGTATGCCACGGATGTGCAGGAAGTCAGGCGTTACTTAAAAGGGGTTACGGGAGAAGATATTTCTCTGGAGAACCTTTACCTGACACCAGACGGAAAGATTGGCGGGCTGCCGGGAAAAGCTGCTAATCTGATTAACAAAACAAAGGACAATGCCAAGATAGAGCGGATAAAGGATGCATTGATAAATATTATAGGACATAACCGGACAAGCGGTGATCTGGGGATTCCAGACTTTACTTCGGAGTTTCAATTCAGTAATGGTGCTTTTTCTGTGGCAGACAGTGGTTTTACGGTGGATATGGCGGCATTGGATAGAAGGCTGACGCCACAACCGCATGATAACATGTATTCGGATATGTATGCGTATAGTTTCAGGAAAGTATTATGATTATGAAAAGTAATTATACACAAGGAGAATGAATAGATGGTAATAACCCGCACAGTAGAGATGCATGCGCAGCTTGTGGGATATGATTTTAAGAAAAAAGGTTTACCCACTGATAAAAATATTGCAGTAGAAAATAGTAAAGTTTCCAATGATTATTTCTGGAAAACAAATAAATATACGGATCAGGATGAGTTTGGAAGAACACTGGATCTGACGGCACTTATCAATAAGCCGGACGGATATTTAAAGGGAAGTTTATCGGATACGGAGGATGTGGACTATTACGAATTCAATATTACAGAGTACCGGGCATTAAGTTTCGCGAAGGATACCTATAATAAGGATATTACGATCACTTTAGATCATATACCGGAAATAATGTATATAAAGTTGATGATTTAGGCAGATATTATATGTTTGCATAAGATATATATACAAGTATGAAACTATAAAAATATAGTATGTTTTATGTGGTAAAAATATTGTATTTATGAGACTTTTGGTATTTCACAAATACCTAAGAAAAAATAAAGTAGAGGAGAGTGTATATTATGAATATTGATTACAGTCAGTTTTACAGAGGAACAACGAATATTCCCTCATACGGGAATGGTATATATAAGAAAGACACCCTTGTAAAGTATGAATTTAACACTACAGATGAACATGGCAATAAGATTATGGACAAGATGTCAAGGGAAGAAACCCTGCAGGCGATGAAGGACATCGGTTCGCAGTATGGAGATGCGGTTATTGTTGAATTTTCGGGAGATGGAATGGCTGCACTTGTGGAAAACAAGAAAGGTATAGTGGATGCCAATGTAACACAGGAGCAGCGGGAATCAATGGAGGCGAGAAATGCAGCGTTTCAAAAAGAAATTACGCAGGTTGATAACTCACTAGAACTTCCGGCATATTCCGGAATGTATGGTGCAGACAAGGCGGTTGCATCTGCGGTGGAGAACTGCAGCAAAGAGGAACAGGGATTTGTGTATGATATCATCCGTCAGAATTTCCTTGTTGGAAATACTGGCTCTATGACAGAGGAAGAACGGCAGGCAAATATTTCACTTGGTATGAAAAAAGCGGAATATGCGGCAGAGAATTTTATCCCGGAAGATAGCAGAAAACCATTTTTGGAAGCAATGGAGTCTATCGCAAAGCTTGCGAGCGCAGGAAAAGCTGACAATAACGGAAATATGGACTATGGAGTAGGGAAAGGTACATATCTTGGACATGGTAGCAATCTTGTAAAGACTACAAATGCGCTTGATATGATGAGGACGATGGACGGCAGTGCATACACGGAATATCAGAAGATTAGTAAAGAAAGCAGCAATGAGGACAGACAGCTTAATGCATTAAAATACCTTACAAATTGGTATGAAGGGGCAGTGAAAAAGAATCCTTCGATGGTTGATAATTACGAAAAGCAGTCGGAGGAATATGTGGAGAAAAATGTAAAAGATCAGAAGCTGGATGCAACTTTTTCAGATATAAAGACAGAGAATAAAGCGGCTTTTTTTGAAAGTCTGAAAGTGTTCCAGAATAATAATCCTAATTTTCTCTCATCTATCATAAATCGGGAGCTGGCATCTAAATTTTGGAGCATTTGATAAACGTAGATTGGAAAAGTTATAATTGCTCGGAAAATGGAAGATAACAACAATAAAGTGTAGAGTGTGCCTTTCACATAGGGACACTTGTTACAAGCAATATTGTAAATGATACAAGTGGAGATTAAGGCACAAATATGATAAAAAAAAATATACATCTTGGGGATGAACCAGCTCTATGTAAGTTATATGTCAATCGCTATCATATTGTGTTCGCTTCTGATGTGCGTAGCAAAATTATTGAAACAGGAGGTAAAGGTAAGATGAAGAAAGCAGAAAAGATTACAAACAAGGTATTGAAGGTAGTGGAGAGAATTGCCCGGAATGAAGTGGAAAAAACAGTTCTTGGCAGGACGGCAGAGTGTTCAGCGATTTATCATCAGCCGAAAAGACCGAAGAAAAGGGAAAACTAGGTCAGAATAATGAAATATTTTGTGGAGTGTTGCGGTTGTGATTATCGTAATGGCAAAACAAAAGGAGTAAGATAACTCCAAAAGGGTTATCTTACTCCAATAAATCAATTAAAGGTTACTGCTTGGGCTTCGGATGGAGAGAGCAGGTACGGTTCTGACTGACAGAAGAACCGTGGAAAGGAGTTAATATGGGATTAGGCGTTGAAAATTTAGTTAATGCTTATAATCAGAATTATAGGTATCAACAGAATAAGACGACAGGGCAAGCCAATCATTTAGATTTCAATAAGATTTTATCTGCTAAAGAGGGTGATAATACAGAGAAAGTACAGAAGCCAAATGAAAATAGTGTTTCAAAAGTAGATACCTACACTGAATATTTAAAGGCTAAATATGGGAATATAATGATCCAAAATGTTGGAAGTGATCAAAAGAGTATGGATTCATTGGGGACGGGGACATATGGGATGAATAATATTGTGATTGCACCCAATGTTTTGGAAACAATGGCAAATGATCCCAAAAAAGCAGCTTATTACGAAAAGATGATACAGGATTTTTTTGCTTCGCAGTCAACTGTGAAGGCGCAGATGGCAGTCGGGGGGTTTGAGATTCAATCTTATGGTATGGTTATTCACCCGGATGGAACTGCACACTATTATGTTTGTGGAGATGTTTCACCAGAAAAAAAAGCAAAGATAGAGGCGCAAATGAAAGCTGAAGATGAAGAGAAGGCTAAACGGCGTAGACAATATTTAGAGCGTAGTGAGGAGGCGGCAGAAAAGCGCAGACAGATAGAAGAGATTAATATGCAAAAGAGTAAAAAAGATGCGGCTTTTGATGATAATATATCGGCTGTTAATGTATTATCGGAAGTAGATAGGGCGGTTGCCATAGCTGCTTATGAAAATATTGCCAATACTTTTAATGAAAACATAATAAAAAGTACAATTGATAATTGAGGACTTTACTGACTATATCAACTTATAATAATCGATATATAATATTATACTAGGAGGTAATTAAATGCGTATTGGTTCGGGAGTGCAAAGTGCATCGGAAGTATTTGGAAAGCAGAAAAATAATAGCAAAACATATGTTGCCGAAAATGAGGCATTTTCTCAGACATCAGTGAAGGTGTATTTAAAGACGGATGATATGCTGTTTTCAGGTGGAAATGGAACAGGTCTTTCGTTTTATATTAAATACGCAGAAGAGTCAACAGAGGATAATCCTGTAGTGATAGCCAAAGGCGTTGACGAAAATGGAAAAGAATTTGAAGAAAAGATTAACATTAATGATATTAATTTGAGAAATGCTTCTTATGTTGAAATGAGTGCTTTGGAGGCATATTATAACGTCGACAAGGGGAATAGTCTCAGTTCTTTTCCGCAAGAAACTGGGTGTATGGGATTAAATGACAGATGCGACCTTATATCCAGCTTTGAAAAGGTTATACAGGATATGAATAAATTAGGAAGGTATGATTTGCAGATGTTTTATATGCGAAATATGAATACTTATCTAAATGCAAGCAGTAAGCATAAATAGGGCTTAGTTATTTGAATATAGTAGAAAAAGTAAGCTTGGACTCCATAGGAGAGAGCAGGTGCGGTTCCGACTGACAGAAGAACCGTGGAAAGTTAATATGGGATTAGGTGTTGAAAACACTTTTATCCAAAAAAGTTGAGGCAGAAACTGGACTGGCATATAGAGAAAATTTTGAGCTGATTGGAGGAACAGAAATATGAACATTGGTTCTGGTATGAATACCGTATCTTCACTGTACGGTCAACAAAAAGGTAATCATATGAAAACGCCTGCATCTGGGGAAAAGACATTTTATACGGCAGAAACACCGAAGGTATATCAGATATTCACAACAGATAATATGTTGTGGACAGGAGGTAATGGTACAGGTCTTTCTTATTGCCTTAAATATGCGGATGATTCGACGGATGAAAATCCTGTAGTGTTAGCGAAAGGTGTGGATGAAAATGGAAAAGAGTTTGAACAAAGAATATATATAAATGACGTTAATCCATCAAATGCTACAGTAGTCGAAATGCGTGCATTGGAGGCACATTACAAAGTGGAAAAGCAGGGAGGTTTCACGTCTCTGCCACTTGAAGCTGGTAATATGGGACTTAACGACAGAAGAGATTTTATCGCAATGTTCAAAAAAAGCATAGAAGATTTAAACAAATTGGGAAGGTTTGACTTATCGTTGCTTTGGACGAAAAGTATGGATACATATCTTGATCTGACAAGTGCAAATAGTAAGTATAAATAGTGCTTAGTCATTTGAACATAGGAAAAAAAGAGAACTTGGATTACATATCATATTGAGGCTGAGAGAAAGCCAACAGGTGACACAGTCGGAAGAACTCCGGATAATGAAGAAAAAATGTGGAAAATAAAATGAAAAAAGTTTATCGATAGGGTTTCAGTATGATTCACATGATACAGATTATAAGGTAGGTGGTATAGTATGGTTACTGTAAATAATTCTGACTATTATAATAACATTCCAGCGGGCAGGGATTTAAACAACCTGCCCAATACTTCCAGCGCTGATACAACTGTAGGATATCAATATGATGGACTTACAGAGGAGGATCGTTTCGTACAAAAAGTTTTGCAGGAGCATTATGATAAAGTGTACAAAGAAAATTTGTCTCATTCTGATCCAATGGCATATATCGAATCAAAATATTGTGATGTGACCTCACCTAATTTTTGCTCATATATGACAGAAGATCAGCGTTCCATAGCTTACCGCAATGAGAAAAGAATGTTACAAACAGGAGGAAAATATTCGGCTGGATTTGCCCGGTATGATTATGCATTAAGGAATTACAAGGATGTATATACAGGTGGTTCAAGAAGTGTTGGTTATGTACGCAATACTGACAGGGAAAAACAGTATGCCAGAAGTGTTGTAAATCAGCAAATTTCAAATCTACTTTCAAAGAATGGGATATCAATATCAAAACAGGCAGATCTGGTATTTTCTATTGACCCATATACATATCAGCTAACGGTGTCGGGAAATGCAGATAGAGATACATTATCGCAGATAGAAACATTACTGAATGAAGGGGATAATGCAAAAAATATTTGGACGCATGCGTGGATTTGTATGCATGATGCAGATAATGAAATTGTTAATTCGCAGGCAAATATGACAAAGGCAAACCAATATTCTTTATGGCATGAAGTGTATGAGACAACAGGGTATGATGCACGCAATGCGACATATAGAAATGGTACTTTTATTGCAGAGGATGGCACAGATTTACTTGCCTTGTTTAAGGAAAAGGCTAAAAATGGCGCAGGGTATGAACTTTATTCTAATAGATGGTTGGAATATGCTAAGAATGGCTGGAAAAAAGAAAATGATTTAGTATTGAAAATAGGCTTTGACAGCAGTGGATTGTATGATATAGGGCAGGAAAGAGGATATGGAGCAACGCAGAATATGTGGATGAAAGGTATTAGTCAAAGTATATTTGAAGCTAGCGTGTGATCAATATTATATTGATTCTGAGAGAAATCCAACAGGTGGCATAGTTGGAAGGACTCCGAATAATGAAAGGAGATATGTTAATATGGCAGTTACAGGAATAGGAACTTATGCGTCATATACGAATAGTTATGGCAATACACAAAATGCTGGAAACAAAACGGGCAGGACATATAAGAATGCCCATGAATATAAGAACTATTTAACACAAAAATACGATTGTTTACGAAGCAGGGATTATTCCGTAAATATAAACAGTTCTCTTTTGTCAGAGGCTATGGGAGATGAAAAGACAAAACAATGGTTGGAGTATAATCTATCTTTAATACCGGAAAGTATCGAAAAATTGAAAGCTGCTCAAAGTGCTCGTGGCTGTAAGGTACTGAGTGTAACGGATACAATAAATGGATATGATAGCATAACAGAAGAAGTACTGGTAACAGATGAGGTTGATCCGGGAACAGAAAAAGCAAGGAAAGAACTTGAAGAAAGACTCGAGAAAAGGAAAGCAGAAAAGAAAGAGACAGAGGAAAGACTGGAAAAACAGCGTGCCGAAAAACAGGATCAGGAAGAACGGCAATATAATCTGAAAATTGATGGAAAAGATGTAGATGACCTGACAGGAAAAATGGTGGAATTGCTAGGTACTTCAACTTCTATAGGAGTGACAGAAAATGGAGTTTCGGCATTTGATGCTTTGGCATAGGAACTTTGATATGAAACCGTAAGGTGTGCAATTAAAATAATGACTTATGCTAGAACATAAAATAGACAAAAATAAATTTGTTGATTTTTGCAATGGAGATGTAAAGGGAGAAGATACAGAGACACTGAATCATTTTGATGAACATACAAGATATCAGTTTACAAGAATGCTGTATGCATATGGAACCGGGATAACCGGACAGAATCCTTTTGCCAATGATGAGGAAGTCGAGATTACAGCGGATATAGACAGTGCAACCCATACTTCCTTTTATGTGAATGGGCAGAAAGCGTTTACAGCCATTACGGGTATGTCATATCTCCCATCCGAGATTCAAACCTTTGGAACCATACAGCAGCCATTTAAAACCAGAGGGTACAAACTATATGATCCCGGTACAAACAGTATCACGATTGGGGTTGGAAGCAGATTTAATCTTGGAAATGGATACAGCATGACGGTACAGGAAGTTTTTGTCTGGGGCGAGGGCTATGGAAACGGAAGCAAAGCAGATGATGAAAGATGTAATATGATAATCGGGGGATTAAATACCCTGATACATTTTGCGGACCAGCAGTATTTTTCCAGTATGACAGATCCATACACCGATTATATTTTAGACTTTCTTGCGTCCCAGGGAGTGGATACCAGCAGAGAATTTGTGATAAACGGGACACATTGCGAACTGGTAAATGGGAAAATAAGTGAAGTTGGTAACGATTATGTGGTGCCTAGTTCCATTCAGCAGAAAGCAGTGAAAAGATACAAAGAAAGTATGTCACAGCTTTTGAATAGCGGAACTTGGTATAGATGGTCATAAAAGTAATAGATCACTTGGACCGTTATGGAGAGTGAATAGATTCCGAATGACAGAGGAATGAAAATAATTGGAGGTTGAGATGATGCAATCAATATCAAGTTATATTAATCCCAATACAAGAGCACTTACATCTAATTATAAAAATACAGTTATTAAAGATAAGGAAGCATATAATGGGGCGATGTTGCAGCACTTACTAAATCCGGTAGAGGATCTGGCACAAGCGTTAAAAACACCAATAAAATTGGCGAAGGGTGCTTCACTTAGCAGACAGAATAATTCTGTTAATATTGCAGAAGGACAAAGTATTCGTGTTAATGGAGGTCATGTGCTTACGGTTACGGCGCATAGCAAAAATGGCTGGTGTTGAGGAAAATGATATTGACAGGCTTTTAGTCAATCCACCAGAAAAGATTGAAATCGAAGTAAAGTATAAAATTGCTGTGACGGTTATGGAACTGCGATTTTGGCTAAAAGATTGTGAATCACCGATATAATCGGGATTTGTGAGTAGAGGGCACTTATGAAAAATAAAAGTATCAATCAAGTTTCTATAATAAATGGTGAAGATGGTCCCACAAGTGTTTTTATATTTGGAGAAGCTCAAAAGCAATCTCTAAAGATTAGAATCCGAAATGCTATCTATCAATCCAGACGAAAAAGGATAGAAAAGAGAATAGCGGCCAACCCGCATACCCTTGCGGAAGTGGTGCAATACGCAAAGGATCATTATGATTTAGTGGAAATCAATCCTGCCGCAACAAATTGGATAGAACGACAGAAAAATCTAAAAGCTAGTTTGATTATGCAGCATAAACCAGAACTTTTGGGCCAAAGGAAGGATATTCCAAAACCAGATTTTCATAATAAAGAATCTGTTAAAAATTTTTTGAATGAAATGGAAATTAGAAATAAATTGATTGACCAAATGCCTGATAATGTAATTCCCATGGATTTTCATTTATATGAAATAAAAATTGGTGAGGATTTAATGGAAATAGAGGTAGATTATACCTGGAATATATTTGGAATATCTTACTCTGGAAATAAGTCGGTCATAAAAAGGTTTAAGAAAATAGCCAGAGATTTATATTGTTATTATGGTGTCAGTGAGGAGGATATAAAGAACCGGACAAAAAGATATTCTTCACTGGTAACGGAATTGAGTTCATAATTCAGAATTTTAAATAGAAGTAGGATTTCTGTATTTTGGAGCGATTGAAGATAAGGATAAGCAATTAAGCGGTTTTTTGGAAGTGCTTGTTTCCTATCATGGCATATCCAAGCTAACGATAGCAAAAATGGCTGATGTTGAGGAACAGGATATTGACAGGCTTTTAGCCAATCCGCCAGAAAAAGTTGAAATCGAAGTAAAATATAAAATTGCTGTGACTGTTATGGAACTGCGATTTTGGCTAAAGGATTGTGAGTTACCTGTATAATTGTGAGGGCACTTAACGGTGAAATTTATTTCTTGGAGATTTATGACGATATATACCATATAACATTGAGTTAATTCTAAACGGATTTTGAATTTATTTACAAGGAGGTTTTTATATGGCAATGAATATCAGCGGATTAGGTAACACGTATAATGGCATCAATACAAATAGCAAACAATATAAGGCTTTGAAAGAAAAAGGCTGGTTATCTGGTATTATGCAAAATGAAGCCATGATGTCACCAGAAGAAAGAATGATATATGAAACATTCGGTGGAAGAGATACCATTATTAAGAATCTGATGAAGCAATTTGATTCAGAAGGTGATTTGCTGAATGCAAATGGAGTGGCGGGAATGGATGTTACCGGAAAAGGTACATCATGGCAGCAGCTCACGAGTGTATCCGAGGAATATCGTCAAAAGATGTTTGATAATGTGAAGAGGGAATTTATTAAGGAAAACGGTATTTCAAATGGTGATACAACTAAGCGTTCAGATATTTTTAAGGATTATCAGTTAAGCGTAAGTAAAGACAAACGTTTAAGTGGTACATGGACTTTAGAGCAATACGAAGGACAGTATAGAGCTGCTATGTATGCAGCAGTGAAATCGGCTAATCCAAATTGGAAGCCGGGACAAAAGTTTGATACAAGCATTCTTGATAACGTTACAAGAGAATCAGTGGAATCTACGCTTGTCAAAAATGGTAATAGGTTAGTTCGCAATTCTATTGATGTATCAGTATAGAATACAACATCTTTGGTGCTAGAGATACGGTCAAATAAGCTGCTCCATCATGGGAAAAGTATAAAATTAGGAGCTTTAGATAATATCACAAGGGAAAAGTTTTCAAAAACTTCTGGTAACTCTTTGAAATACATATCATATCAATAGATACGATAATATAAATTATGTTTGTATTTGTTGATAACAGGTTTATATCGGAAAAATTGTAAATTTATTTTCTATGTGAATTTTCATTTTTGTAGGGCTGGCATTAGACCAGCCCTTGATTTCATTATAATAGATAAAAAGATATTGAATATATATGCACGGTAAAAAGACGATTCTCAATAAATGAGATTGGGAAAAAGTAACCTTAGTGCTGTTGAAAAAATCACCATAGTTCTAATGAATCTTCTGCATCTACCCATATCTGCATTGTTTCATCAAGATATAATTTTGCATATTCAAGCGGTTTATCAATGGCAAGTGCGTTCAATGCACAGTCTGATCCGGGTGTGGTTTTTAAATCCTTTTCGGCTTCCCAACAGTCAATGCGGAGCATATAACCAGCAGAAGTATAAATATCAATGCTGTTTCTGTGTGGATTGTATTCTGCAAATATTGTTCTCATCGTATAGAATCTCCTTATCATTCAATCAGTCATTTGTTACAAAAATCAGAAGCATTTCAATCAGTTCACCATGTCACTTTTATTTTGTGTTATACTGTTTTATAGATTTTTCTTGCCCTTGTATTTGCCCTTATCAGAGTTCGTAAACGCTGACGGGACGATATAACACAAGGGAAACAATAAGGGAAAGCTCACCTGCGATAAATCCAGTGTTTTCAAGGGTTTGCAGAGAATTTAATAACAAAATATAACAGTTATTAAATTCCCTAAAACAGGTGAAATCTCAATCGGGATTTATAAAGGAGAAACACTATGGGATTATTTGGTAAAAGCAAAAAAGAGCGAGAAAAAGAGTATATGAACAGATTAGATGTTCCATTATGTTTAAAAGAAGACTTTGAATTGATTATTGATGATGTATTTACAATTATGGGGGTTGGAACAGTTGCCACAGGAAACATATCAACAGGAATGTGTAGAGAAGGAGAAAATGCGTGTGTTTATAAAACAAATGGAGGTGTATTAGAGACTATAATTACTACCATCGATATACATACAAAAGAACGAAAATCAAATGGTTGTGGATATAAAACAGAGCATGTTGGACTTGGGTTAAGAGGAGTTTCTAAGGAACAATTAGAAAAAGGAGATAGAGTGATTGTAAAGAATGCCAATATGTATGGAATGTAATTACAAATTCCAGTTGTGCGCCCAGCTAAGGGTGTGTAGTCAAGCCGGTGGGATTCCGGTTTATCCAAGGTTTAGCCAACCAGATAATAGCGAGTCTTGGGATGATGCCGGTAACGGCATCTGACAAGCGTAGACAGCAAGAAAGCAGGGTTGAATAGTGATTGAGCTTCGAAACGTTAACTTCAGTCGGTCGACGTCTTAACTGGTGCGGAAGACAATATCATGTAATGCGATATGGCGAGTGTTATGTGGCACTGCGGAGTCAGAGAACCAATCATGTTTTACATTGTGAATACACATCAACTGGGGAGAACCTGCCATTTCTCGAAGAAGAGTATGAAATTGCAACTGAAAACGGAGTATTTCAAATGAATGGTAGGTGGTCGGACAATCCCATAGTACTGTAGAAATCGGGCAATGCCGATGGAGGGAAGGGGATTGCATAGTAAAGGTCTTACTGAGGACACATTATCCGTACTCAGGGACGGAGGAAATAATGGAAACGAAATTAGTAAGAATAGCTGAGATATCGGCAACATCAAAACATCCTATATTTACATCAGTGTACCACTTGATAAATGAAGATATGCTAAAGCAATGCCATAAGGAATTAGATGGGAACAAAGCAGTCGGAATTGACAAGGTAACTAAGGATGAGTATGGGAAGAACCTTGATAGAAATATCAAGGAACTGGTACAGAGGTTGAAAAACAAATCCTTTAAGCCTCTTCCGTCACTGAGGGTATATATACCTAAAGGAAATGGAAAGAAACGACCATTAGGGATTGCTTCCTATGAAGATAAGATTGTACAAATGGCAGTGAAGAAAATACTGGGAGCTATTTATGAACCGAGATTCCTAAACTGCATGTATGGATTCAGACCGAATAGGGGGTGTCACGAAGCAATAAAAGAAGTATACCAACGGATAAGCTATGGAAAAATCAGCTATATCGTAGATGCCGATATCAAAGGTTTCTTTGACCATATCGACCATGATTGGATGATGAAGTTCCTTGAATGGAATATACAGGATAAGAACTTATTGTGGCTAATACGTAAATACCTTAAAGCAGGAATAATGGAGGAAGGAAAATTCGAGCCAACAGAGGAAGGTTCGGCACAAGGCTCAGTAATGAGTCCGATGCTTGCAAATATATACATGCATCATGTGCTGACGCTGTGGTTTAAGCTGGTGGTGCAAATGGAAATGCAGGGAGAGTGTTTTCTCGTCAACTTTGCGGATGATTTTGTTGCAGGATTTCAATATAAGTCAGAAGCTGAAAGATACTATAAAGAGTTAAAGGAACGAATGGAAAAGTTTGGACTGGAGCTGGAAAGTAGTAAAAGCAGACTGATTGAATTTGGGAGATTTGCAGAGCAGAATCGTAGAGCAAGAGGAGAATGTAAGCCTGAAATATTTGATTTTCTGGGGTTTACATTCTACTGTAGCAAAACTCGAAAGGGAGGTTTCGTGCCAAAGGTACAGACTTCAAGAAAGAAGTTTGAGCAAAAGGTTAGAGCATACAAGAACTGGATTTATGACAATCGAAATCGACCAATGCGAGAAATAATTAAAGAGTTGAACGTAAAACTAATTGGACACTATCGGTATTATGGTGTTACATGGAATTTTCGGAAGATAACAACATTCCTGCATAGAGTACAACAGTTTCTATTCAAAGCCATGAATCGAAGAGGTTGTAGACGGGCATACACATGGAATGGATTTGTGGAAATGCTCAAGTATTACCCGTTAGCAAAACCTAAAACGTACTATTGTTTATATTGAAGCGAATGTTACTATGAGGAGCCGTATGCGGGAAAGCCGCACGTACGGATCTGTGAGGGGCTAAGATTGAGAGGTCTTAGTCTACTCGACTTGATTTGACTTAATTCATAACATTTATTAACTGTTATATCTTATCCTCGTGAAGTCCGCAACCCCTTGAAAATGCTAAATTTGTAGCGAGTGAGTTTGCCCTTACGCTTTCCCTTGTGTTATATCCTTTTCCCTCATGTTACGAATGCTCACAAGGGCAAAATTAAGGGAAAGAAAATCCAGTAACAAATTATAACATGAAATGAAAATGGCAGGAAGAACGGATTGAAATGCTTTCAAAACTTTTAGAAAATTAAGGAAAGGACAGATAAGATATGAGATTGATTTATGCAAGATATAATCCGCAATGTAATAGCATAGATGTAACCACGTTTGAAAATGTAGTGCTTAGAATTGATTGCAATAAGGCAGAGGAAGGATTGAGAACTACTCCCGGCTCCCAGTGTTCGTTGAATGCTTTGGCTATTGATAATCCATTAGAATATGCAAGATTATACTTGGATGGAGAAATGCAAGTATGGGTTGATGCAGAGGATCGTTTAGATACGTGGTGATTTTGCTAATATAATATCATGATAGAGGTCTAGTACTAAAAATTCCAGAAAAATATATAGAACGTACGGTTATTCCATAATAAGAGGCAGGAATCTTAAGTTTCTAGATGTTTGAATTTTGCCTTAAGGTAAATAGAGAGGACACATTGATTTTTCAGTGTATCCCCTCTATTTAAAATTATTTTTAAATAGTTCTTGCACAAAAACAAATAGCATGCTAAAATCTATTTAAAGAAAGTTTTAAATAGGTAAAAGATATGGGAGAAACTAACATTTTTAAAGTATTGGCAGATAGCCAGCGAAGAGACATTCTTATTATGTTGAGAAATGAACGATTAAATGCCGGAGAGATTGCTGAAAAATTACAGATTACACCGGCTGCTCTTTCTTATCATTTAAAATTACTTAAAAACGCAGACTTGATATCTGAATATAAAGAGAAAAACTTTGTTTATTATGAAATCAACACTACGGTTTTCGATGAATTAATTATATGGGTTAACCAGTTTGGAGGAAAAAAAGTATGAAAAAAATAATGTGGATAGTAGCAATGATACCAGTTGTAGTTACAAGTGTTGTACTACAGTTTATGCCTGATATTATACCTATGCATCATGACTTGGAGGGAAACACTGACAGATGGGGAAGTAAAACAGAAAGCTTTATTTTTCCGGTAATTATTTTGTTTATTACACTGTTTTGGCACTTGCTAATCTATGTGTTTGAGAAAAAATCAAAAAATGCAAATACAGAAAAGGAACAGATGGAAGCAAAATCTTCTGCAAAGGTATTATGTGTTGTAGGAATTTCGCAAGCAATCATGTTCGGGATTATGCATTATTTTATTCTTTATTCTTCTTGGATACAGGCAAATGCAGGTGGTGAACATGCGGTTATTGACATTGCAAAAGTTTCATGTATTTTGTGTGGTATTATATTTATTGTATTAGGAAATTTTATGACAAAGGCAAAACGAAATGCAGTAGTGGGAGTTCGAACCGTTTGGAGTATGCACAATGATAATACATGGAGAAAGAGTAACCGCTTTGGTGCAATATGTATTATTATTACGGGGTTATTGACTATCATTACAACCGTATTTACAAGTGGGATGACTGGCACAATCTTTATGTTGATTTATTTATTATTAGCAACAATTGTAACTGTGGTATACTCAAAAAAGATATATGATAAGGAAATAAAAAAATAATTTGTATCTTTATGCGAGAGGGTGAAATTCCAGTCTTTTACGGAGAGATAACAAACGAAGGGAGGCAATTGCCTCCCTTCGTTTGTTATCTACTCCTTCCACGGTTTGGTGGAGAATATGGTCTTGTTAACTCTCGCTCCTTTATGTCCTGTTTCTTAGATATAAGCCTATCGTGTAGAGACTGTGGCTTTTCTCCATACCGTTGTTTCCAATTCTTAAGGCTGTCCTGATAATCCCCATAAGCTGTCTCTGACTTATGAAATGCTTTGTAGAAGGCTTCCGCATTCTGATACCCGTATTCCTTTACGATATGGGATAATCGGGCTTTCATTCGGGAAATACGTTCCTCCAATCCGGCTATCTCTGTTGAAAGTTCGGAACGCCTTTTTGCTTTGAAGATACCTTTGCTGTCGGACAGTTCAATTTCAAGGTCACTTCGCTGTTTCTCAAGTGCAAAAATTGCTTTATTCTGTTCTTGCAGCTTTTGATAAATTTCGCATAAGTGCTTGTAAGAAACTGCTTCCGGTGATGGCTGTGGTCTTGGCGGTATGGCAGGCTTTGGTGTATCTGTCTGCTTTCTGCTTTCTTCTGGTACAGCTTTCTGCTCTTTGAAATCTGTGTTCTCCGGTCTTGCTTCAAGCTCTTTGGAAATTACTTTATCTGCAAGCTCCAGAGTTTTGAGAAATACTTTGGAGATTAACAGTTCTAATACTGCAATGGCAGTACCGATAATGGAAGATAACAGATTCGGTCTGTTTCCGTAAAGCCATACGGATTCCACAATCTTGTCCGTTATCCGTTCCTTTTTTATCTGCATGATTTCTGACTTGGAAACACCCGTTACAATCGCTCTGTCAACAGTCTGATTCCACAAGGTGCGTTTACTGTTGTCTGCCTCAATCTCGGTGGCTTTCGGATTGTTCTTACCAATCTTTTTGGTGGCAAGATACATACCGCCACGCTCAAAAACTTCTAACCGCTGGCTTTTATCCCACACATACTGATTGATAAGATTGGTATAATCCTGCTTGACGGTATCAAGGAAATTTTCAGCCTTGAAGTGTTTATCCTTAATGGAGAAAATCTGTCTTTCGTATACCTCACCTTTGTGAATCACCTTACACCTTTTACGGATATTTCCTTCTTCATCAAGTATCTCTTTCTTGGTGCGTACATGATTTCCCTTTTCGTCATAGAACATATTGCGGGTGGCAACCTTTTCTATGGGCTGTTCCAAGAGTGTACGCTCCGAAAAAATGAGATGGATGTGATAGTTGGTTTTCCGCTTATTGTGATGCAGGGCTGCGATACAGTCCGTTCCGTAAGTCTGTCTGAAATGGTCTGTAAATATCTGCAACAGTCTGTCTGGAGGATACTCCGTAAAAGATTCCGGCAGGGCTATGATCAATTCCCTTGCCTCAATACATTTCCCCTCCGTACCGTTTTTTTTAAATTCTGCCTGATTATATTTTGCAAGGTCAGTCCAAAAATTACGGTCTGTGGTTTCATATACCGCATACAGATTTTCCTGCTTCTTTGGGCTTGAAATATAATAAATTCTTCCCCGGACATTGTGGAGCTTCGTCATCTGAATAAATGAATTTCTTGGCATGTGCTTCCTCCTTTCCGTATCTGCCAAGTACGAAGCTGCAAGAAATGAGGATGGGAAACTTTCTAATGTGAAAGTGAGTAGGCTACATAGGTAGCCTGTCTACGAACATATCCGCCTGTCGGCGAAAAGCTCCCAGCAGGGCGAAATACACAGAGTACAAATCGTAAGATTTGTGCGAGGGGTGTATTTCGCTCTCAAACGCCGAGGGCTTGTATAAAAAAGTTTCTTCCCCACTTCTTAAATTTCCGGTTGTATCTTAGAGGAAGCACATGGTATAATCTATTTGCGTGTAGGTATATCATGGCTTCGGTCAGATACATACCTTAGGGATGGTCTTAGGACTGTCCCTATTTAATTTGTCACATTTCTTGTGACAGCTCTGACATTTCCTTTGTCCCTTAAGTCCCTGCCTTCATTGGCGGTCATGAACTTTTCAAGCATATCCGTTTTGATAAGGACTTTCCGTCCTACCTTCAATACCGGAAGCTTTTTCCATTCTACCAGTTTCCGCAGGGTATTTCTGCCGATACCCGTATAGTCGGCAGCTTCCTCAATGGACAGTGCAATCTTCACTTCTGTCATTAAAACACCTCCTCTTGAATTGCATAATGCAATTTTGTAACTATGCCTACTATATAACTTTTATATCTTCTTGTCAAGCGTTACGAAATTTTAAAAGTAATTATTAACTTGCATATTGCAATGCTACTTTTACTGTGTTATACTTTAGCCATACCGAAAAAGGAGGCGTATCAGAATGAAAGATAAAGAATTACGCAAGTTAATCGGTAGCAGGGCAAAACAACGCAGACTGGAATTAGGTGTCAACCAGCCTTATATAGCAGAAAAGATGGGAGTTACCGCTTCCACCATACAGCGGTATGAGGCAGGAACGATTGACAACACCAAGAAGCTTGTTCTGGATGGTCTGTCGGAAGCACTTCATGTATCAGTGGAGTGGCTGAAGGGCGAGACGGAAGAAATGACAAGTGATGTTACGGATAAAAGGGAATTACAGATTCGTGATACCATGACTTCCATTCTCTCCAAACTGCCTTATGATATGAAGGCAGACGAAGCGGATTTTTCCAAAGATTTACTGCTGCTGATGTTGAAGGAATACGAATTATTCGTTGATTCCTTTCAATATGCCTGTAAGAATTTTAAAGGGAATACGGAAGATGCCACAATTGCAAAAGTAATGGGGTTTGAATCCAATCAGGAATATAATGAGATTATGTTCCTTAGGGAAATCACCCATACGGTAAACGCACTGAACGACATGGGCGACATTGTAAGGCTCTATTCCAAGAATCCCGAAACGGCAGCCGTAAGGCTTGCAAATCTTCTTTCAGAGAAAGACTCCGAACCGGTATAGATTAGACAACCGGAGTTATGATATACTTACACGCAGAAAGCATTTCATCAGTTCCGATTGTCGATATCGAAAGGAGTAACGATTATGGCAAAAGGTTCTGTAAGAAAGAAAGGCAAGAAATGGTACTACCGCTTCTATGTGGAAGATGCAAGCGGTAATCTGGTGCAGAAGGAATTTGCAGGTACGGAAAACAAAAGCGAGACGGAAAAGCTGTTGAGGCAGGCAATGGAGGATTATGAAGCCAAGCGGTTTGTTGCAAAGGCTGAAAACATCACACTCGGAGAGTTGCTTGACCTGTGGGCTGAGGAAGAATTAAAGACAGGCACATTGAGTAATGGAACGGTTGGCAATTATCTTCAGACAATTGGGAGAATCAAACAACACCCTATCAGCAAAAGGAAACTGAAAACGGTGACTTCGGTACACCTGCAGGAGTTTATGGATTTGCTCTCATTTGGAGGCACTGTGGGAGATTTTATATCAAAAGGATATTCCATTGATTATGTAAGGTCATTTTCAGCAGTATTGCAACAGTCATTCCGGTTTGCGGTATTTCCGAAACAGTTTATTACCTTCAATCCAATGCAGTATGTGGTGATGAGGCATAAAAAGGAAGAAACAGATTTGTTTGCGGATGAAACAGCCACAGACAGAGACAAGGTTAAACCGCTTTCCTTTGAAATGTACCGGAAACTGATTGAACAGCTTGGAAAACGAAGTGGGGATGCGATTCTTCCGGTTCAGATAGCATACTTTACAGGTCTCAGACTTGGAGAGGTAGCAGGTCTGACATGGCAGGATATCAACCTTGAAGAACAGTATCTCACTGTACGCAGGAGCATCCGCTACAATGGTGCTACCCATAAGCACGAAATCGGTCCGACAAAGTGGAAAAAGATCAGGGTTGTTGACTTTGGCGATACCCTCGCAGATATTTTGAGGAATGCAAAAAAGGAACAGCACAAAAACCGTTTTCAGTATGGGGAACTCTACCAGCGGAATTTTTACAGAGAAGTAATGGAAAAGAATCGGGTGCATTACGAGTATTATCATTTGGGAATGACAGAGAATGTGCCGGAAGATTACACCGAAATCTTCTTTGTATGCTTAAGGGAGGATGGTTGTCTGGAACTTCCGGCAACCATAGAAACAGCCTGCCGGACAGCAGGAAGAAAAGTACCGGAGCTTGAAGGTTTCCATTTCCACACACTGAGGCATACCTACACGACAAACCTCTTATCCAACGGGGCTCAGCCTAAGGATGTGCAGGAACTGTTAGGACACTCAGACGTGAGTACCACCATGAATGTCTATGCCCATGCTACAAGGGAAGCAAAGCGGACTTCCGCAAGACTTCTTGATAAAGTGGCAGGCAACGATTAAACAACTGAATAATGAATTTTCCCTTGTAATTATCCCATAAGGGCAAAAACAAGGGAAAAGGATACATATATAGAATTTTCAATGGCGGGAAGCCTTGAAAATAGGGGAAAGTTAAGAGAGTTAATAGATAAATTCCAGTTTGATGGAGAAAAAATCATTCATGCCCTATGTTATATAGTTTTTGTATGTTTTCAGGAAGACGCCTTTATATAGTTCGTTTTGCCTTCCTGATAATGTTCTTACACATAGGCGTGTAAGGAATGGTGTTCCTTGATTTTTTTCATACGCCAAATCCATGAAGTCGATGAAGATAATCTTGATGTCAGTAGTACCATTCAGTTCAATGATTCTATCGATATATTTTGCTCTCGTGATTGTTTTTATATAGTCCCCCACTTTTAAAAACACAATTTTTTTATTTTTTGAAAGTGGAAACTATGTAAAGGCAACCCGAAGGCTGCCCGGACATCAAAGCCTATAGAAACGCTCAGAGGCTGTTTTACAGTGGGGAAAAAGAAAAAATATCAAAAAATTGATGATTAATGGTGAGCTTGTTATAGAATGAAAAAAGAGAAAAGCAGAAAGGATGCAGTTGTGGAGAATATTTGTTATGATTAGAAAGTTGCTGAACGGAGATATCAATAGAGTTGCTGACATATGGTTAAAGACAAATCTGAAAACGCATTATTTTATTTCCAATCAATACTGGAAAAGTAATTATGAATTAGTGAAAGAAATGATGTCACAATCCGAAGTCTATGTGTTTGAAATGGATAAGATGATACAAGGATTTGTAGGACTAAATAATGAATATATTGAAGGTATTTTTGTTTCTGAAGAAATGCAGTCATGTGGCATAGGTAAGCTTTTATTGAATTATATTAAGGATAAAAAAGATAGATTACAATTAAATGTATACCAGAAGAATGCCAGAGCAATTTCTTTTTACCAAAGAGAAGGGTTCATTATTCAATGTAAAGGTTTGGATGAAGCTACTGGTGAAAAAGAATACACTATGCTATGGAAACAAAAATAGAAATCAAAATTTGACGGAGTGACAATATATGAAGTATTTATATTTGCATGGATTAGGGCAAAAACCAGACAGTTGGAATAGAGTAATAAAAGAGACGAAAGTATCGAAAAGCAGTTGCAGTTTGAGTTTATCAGAGCTGTTAGAAAGGAAATCTGCTACATATAAGGAATTATATTCAGCATTCTCATCAGAATGCGACAAGGAGAACGAAGAAATTGTCTTGTGTGGGCTTTCTCTAGGAGCTGTTCTGGCACTTAATTATGCGATAGACCACCCAGATAAAGTAAAGGCACTCATATTAATTGCAGCACAATATAAAATGCCCCGAAAATTATTGAAAGTTCAGAATATATTGTTTCATCTTATGCCGAATTCGGCATTCAATAAAATGGGCTTCAAAAAAGCAGATGTTATTAAACTATGTGGTACGATGGCTGAATTAGATTTCAGTGACTCACTGCATAAGGTGTCTTGTCCGGTATTAATCGTTTGTGGAGAGAAGGACAATGCAAACAAAAAAACTTCAAAAGAACTTTGCCATTATCTGAACAATTCCTACTTCCATGAACTTATGAAAACAGGTCATGAAGCAAACATAGAAGCCCCGGAAGAGTTGGCGATTGTGTTGCAAAGATTTTATGATAGTATCAGTTAACTTCCTGTTTGTGAGGATTGCACCATTTGTTCTTATTGCATCTGTAATTGGAGTTGTACTCACATATAAAGAAGTTAAAATGGAAGCAGAACAGGAAAAGAAAATTAATAAAAAGATAGGAAAAACAAACTATGAAAATCGAACATATTGCATTATATGTAAATAATCTGGAAGAAGCAAGAAATTTTTTTGTGAAATATTTTGATGCAAAATCAAACGATGGATATCATAATTTTCAGACGGATTTCCGCTCTTATTTTCTTTCATTTGATGATGATACACATATAGAGATTATGAATAAACCAGAAATGTCGGATTGTCCAAAAGAGCTTACTCGTACCGGATATGCGCACATTGCTTTTAGCGTAGGCAGCAAAGAAAAGGTTGATACTTTGACGGCAGAGTTAAAGGCAGATGGTTATGAAGTTGTCAGCGGTCCAAGAAAGACTGGAGATGGTTATTATGAAAGTTGTATTGTTGCATTCGAAGATAACCAAATTGAAATTACAGTCTGAAAAATAGGAGGCACAAATCGGAAATGGACGAGGTTTGGAGAGATAATAAAAAAGCAGGCAATGCAGGAAGAGAGGGAAAACCTTGAATCCTGCATTTTTATACGCACTAAACCAGGAGTAGAGTGCAAAAATATCGAAATTCATATAGAATAAAGGTATCAAAATATCAGGGAGGAGAAGAAGTCCGGCAAACGGACGAGGATGGGTATGGATAAAGAAAAAACAGGCGAATATATCAGAAACCTTCGGAAAAAGAAAGGCTGGACACAAATGCAGCTTGCAGAACAGCTTCATATTTCAGACAAAGCAGTTTCGAAATGGGAGCGCGGAATCTCATTTCCGGATATTGAATTGATGGAAGAGCTGGCACAGGTATTTCAGGTGGATGTTGCTGATATTATCCGGGGAGAAGAGGCTGGCAGGGCAGAACATACGGTAAATGAGCTGGTAAAAGATACTATAGATATTGCAAAGAGGGAGAAAAAAAGACAGATACGAAAGTACCGGTGGGTGTTGTGTATTCTGTTTGTGCTATTTGGAGTTTTAATCGGATACAGTGTAGAGAACATTCAGAAAAATTATATTTTAGAATATCATTTATGTATGAATGCAGTGGTTGAATCGAAGGGTGAAGTGATTTATGTAAGAGAGACAGATGCAAATGGAAAAAATCCTGGAAAGGTATATCGTCTGGCGCAAGATGATGCAATCCCGGTAACATTACCGGATGGAAGTGCCGGAAGGTTTAAAGATATTAAAGAAGGACAACATATTGAAATCTGGTATTTGGGACACCGGGTATTATGGAAAAATGCATGGATACCGGGAGTAGAAGAAGTAGAGATTACAAAGGAGGTTAAAAAAGATGTATAGAATAAAAAAAGTAATTTGTTGTGTGATAGTATTGGCAATATTGGGGAGTATGCCAGTAAATGCAAAAGAAGTATTACAGAATGAAAATGAGGCATGGGATATAGAAAAAGGAAACGCAAGAACTATATTAATAATTACAAAAGATGTTTGGAGTCCCTCTGATAGAGTGTGTGTACGGGCAACATTACAGATTCAAGATTCATATAGCCAGATAGTGGGAATATCAAATGTAGAAATATGCGGCTCGTTAGCAACAGGAGTATCAAATATGAAAGCAAGTACACCTAAAATATGTGCAGATGGAAGTTATGCTACAGTAGAGGTAACATATAAATATAAAGGCAAAAATTATCATGAAATATGTACGTTTTATCCAAATTAGAAATAGGACATAAAGGGAAAGAGTGATTGCGTTAAAATCAAAGGATTTCTTTGTCTTGCTCGGATTGGAACAAATACCTTCAAATGAGGTTGTTATACTACCATCATTACTTAATTACGGTTGTAAAAAAATAAGCTAAAAAGAAATATCCACTTGTAAGGACAATCTTATAAGTGGATATATTTTTACTGATATTTTTCAAAGTAAAGGTAACGATTTGTTACTTTAGATATGAAAAATTACCGTAGAAAATAATTTAATGCTATTTTTAATAGATTTTTCCAATAAAGTATGCTATTTTAGTTCTATATATGGATAAACAAATGTGATAAAAGATCAATAATTTACAAAGGAAGAGAAAACTATCATGGTGACTGCGAAATACAGAATCAAACAGTATCAGCATCTGGTAGAATCAGATGATGCAGTCATGAACTCCTGCGAAGAAGAAATCCAGAAGCTGGAGAGTCAGATCCAGGATACCAGTGTGAATCTGGATGCAATCATGTCCGCAGACAGTGATGCTCAAAAAGGACAGGATGATTACAAAGCAGCAAGCGCTGCATGGGAAACATACAGAACTGCTTCAGATGAAATCCTGAAGTTGAGCCGTGAGGGTAAACAGCAGGAAGCATCGAAGCTGATGACCGGAGAGGTGTATGAAGAATATAAAGCTTTTGCTGAAAAATTAACTATATTACGTGACGAGTTCCAGGCAGAATTAGATCAGGCAAAGACCATGGCCAATGTATGCACCATCATCATATTTGTCGTGATCGTGGCAACAGGTCTTGCGATTGCTGTAGTGACGACACTGATCGGAAAGATCATTACCAATTCCATTACCGAGCCGGTAGAACAGATAGAGGCAGCAGTTGCCAGCCTGCGTAAGGGCGAACTGTCTAATGTAGAAATGCTTACCTATGAGTCTGAGGATGAGCTTGGCGATACCATCAGAAATCTGAAAGAAGCCATGGGTATTCTGGCAGATTATGTCAGCGAGATCTCTGTGGAGGTAAAGGCAATAGCGCAGGGTGACCTGACCAGAAATGGTGATGATATTACAGATTTCCTAGGCGATTTCTCGGAATTGAAGTCATCACTGCTGTATATTCTGAAACGGTTTAACAGTACCCTGACCGAGATCAGCAATCTGGCAGAACAGGTATCATCGAATTCATCCGAGGTGGAAAATGCATCAAAATCCCTGGCGGACGGTGCAACAGAGCAGGCAGGAGTCATCGAGGAATTGAATGCCACCATTGATACGGTCGTGGATCTGGCGGCAAATACGGCGAAGGAAACACAGAGTGCATCTGCACGTGTAAAAGCCTCTGCAAATAAAGCGAATGAAGAAAAAGAAAAAATGAACGATCTGCTGAAGGAAATGGAGCACATTACAGAAATCTCCAAGGAGATTGGTAATATTATCACAGATATCGAGGATATTGCATCCCAGACCAATCTGTTATCCCTGAATGCTTCCATTGAAGCTGCCAGAGCAGGAGAAGCAGGAAGAGGATTTGCAGTAGTGGCAGATCAGATCGGCAAGCTGGCAGCAGACAGTGCAAAATCTGCTGTAAATACAAGAGATCTGATCGATAAGACCTTAGTGGAAATCGAAAAGGGCAATATGATTACAAGAACAACAGCAGAATCATTCAATCAGATCATTGCAGATATGGAGTCTTTTGCAGAGCTTGCAGAGAACACCATGGAGAAAGCCAACTCCCAGGCAGAGTCCTTGGAGCAGATTGGCCAGGGAATTGAACAGCTGTCCGGCGTAGTACAGGGCAATGCTGCATCCTCCGAAGAGAATACTGCAATCAGTATTAATCTGGCAGAGGGAGCATCCAAGATGCATGACCGTGTGAATATCTTTAAGCTATTCTAGAAAATGGCAGGAATAGAGTGAAGTTGTCGGAAGGAAGGTTCTTGTTGTGATTAATGATATATTTAGAGTGTTTGGAGAGCAGACAGCAGAAATCTTATTTGAGATCATTACAGGATGTATGGATGATTACCTGTATATATTTGATTTGCAGAATAATACCTTTGAGATTTCACAGTCAGCTGTGAAACGGTTTAATATGTCGAAAAATGTTCTGACAGATGCTGCAAATGAAGTTATGAAGGTAGTATATGAGGAAGACCGCAGGATGCTTGCAAAGCATCTTGCGGATATATGCGAAGGAAGAGAAAATGTACATAATCTTCATTACAGGTGGCTTGATAAAGAAGGTATGCCAGTCTGGATTAACTGCCGTGGTATCGTGATCGTTGATCAGCAGGGAAAGGCAGAGTATCTGGTTGGGTGTCTGAATGAGACTGGCAACAGGAGAAGAGCCGATAATGTCACAGGACTGCTTGGCGGGCCGGAATTCCTTGCTTACCTGCGTGCACAAAAGGAACCCATTTCCAAGGGTTTTTTTATGCATATAGGAATTGATGATTTCGGAGCAATCAATAGTTCCAGAGGAGCGGATTATGGTAACTATATTTTAAAAAGTGTTGCCGACTGCATGGAGAGCTGTCTTTCTGATAATCAAAGGCTTTACCATCTGGTTGCGGATCAGTATGTGATCGTGGATCTGGAAGCTTCTTCCTCCGAAGACGCTGTGGTACTGAAAGAAAAGATCACAGATAAACTTTATAATTTCATAGTAGCCGAAAATTATGAAGCTATATTTTCTATTTCTATTGGTGTTATAGATGCAGCAACATTTTGTGAGGGAACCGAAGAATGCCGTAAAAAGTTTGAATTTGCCTTGAAACAGGCAAAAAGCATGGGTAAAAATGGATTCTATATTTTTGACCAGGATGACTATGAGGTCTTTTTACGAAAAGGAAGAATCATAGCAACACTTCGTAATGCTATTGTGAACCATTATGATGGCTTTGAAGTATACTACCAGCCGATCGTGGACTGTCAGTCCGAACAGATCATTGGAGCAGAGGCACTGATGCGTTTTTCCATGATAACGGAAGAAGGGCGGGAGTTTGTTTCACCAATGGAGTTTATCCCATTATTGGAAGAGACCGGATTGATCATTCCCGCTGGAAGATATATTTTGAACGAAGCTGCAGCAATGTGCTGTGAAATGCAGAAATATATTCCTGACTTCCGGATGAATGTAAATGTATCCTATGTTCAGATTCTGCAAGGCAATGTGGAGCGGGATATTCTGGATGCAATTCAAAAATATTCATTACAGCCGGAATGCTTATGTGTTGAAATGACAGAAAGCGGATTTATGGATATGACACCTTCGTTCTGTAAATTTCGTAAAACTCTGGACAAGAATGGGATTCCCTTTGTGGTCGATGATTTTGGAACAGGATATTCGAATCTTCATTGTATCCGTGATATGAATCCAAGTTACGTGAAAATGGATAGGGATTTTACTGCCAAGGCGATGAACAGTGCGAGGGATTATGAATTATATAAAAATATCATCCCAATGGTACATAGTATTAACGTCAGGATATGCGCAGAAGGCATCGAGGAAAAAGAATGGCTTCTGAAAATGAAAGAAATGAAGGTTGATTATCTGCAGGGATATTATTTTGGAAGACCATGTGGAAAGAAACAGTTTCTACAGCAATATGTCAGTGGCATCAATGTTAAATAAAGAGAGTAAGGCAGACTCAGATATGTGGGGCTGCCTTATTTTATGGTCTTATCAGAAGGATGAGTTCCTAACGGCTTGTCTGAGTCTCTCCAGGTCATCTGCATCAGGGTGAGACAATGCACAGTCAAAATTCTGGATCAATACATCAAGATTTGCCGGATGATCGGGAGCATCCTTCATTTTCAAGTAGCGTTCCCGGACAGACTGTGGCATTCTGCCCTGACACATATACTCTCCGACGATAACATTACTCACATTCATCCTGAGGTAATGCCTCGTGGATCGCATCAGCCAGCACCTTGGTATTACCTGTTAAGCTGCTATAAACGATGGAATATTTTTTATTCTTCATATCATGTTGTCTCCTTTCATAGGATCATGAAATTATCATATCGCATTCCTATTTTAGTTCGGAAAGCATGATTTGTCGAATGAATTTTCCATAAACATTTTACAGAGCGAAAGGGATAGTTGCTTTTCCTGCCGCTTGTGATAAACTTGTTCATAAGTGGGGGAAAGATCATGGACAGAACCCCGATAAGGGAATAAAAGCCGGGCTGTCCCGGTATCATTTAATGAAGTAGAAAAGTTGACAGAAGAGAAATATACAATCCGAAAGTATAAAAGAATTTTATTTTATGTGGTGATATGTGTGCTGCTTGCGGCATTCCTTTTGGGACAATATATTTACCCAAGTGAAAGGGAAACGGTCACGGAGGAAAGCATTACTTATACCGGAACCTTTTACCGGGTGCTGGCAGACGGAACCAAAGAGGAAATCCCGGTTCCGGGCAAATGTGATGTGCCTGCCGGAGAGCCTCTGGTCATCCGGTCAGTGCTCCCACAGGATTATCATGAAAATACGATCGCCATCAGGTCCTCTCTGGAGAATGTGCGCATTTACATCGGTGGGGAACTGAGGGCGGTGTATGATACGGAGAATACCAGACCTTTTGGGAAAAATTCTGCCAGTGGGTATGTGTTCTGCGAGACATCCGGCGAGGATGCGGGGCAGGAAGTGCGGATTGAACTGCAGTCCTTTACCGACAAGTATTCCGGTGTCGTCAACACGGTATATTGTGGGGACAAATCAGATATCTGGGCATATATGCTCCACTGCTATTTTATGGTAACTCTGATCGCCTGCGCCATGCTGTTTGCCGGACTGGTCGTGCTGATCATCAGTCTGGTGCTTGATATTATATATAAGACAAGATTTGATCTGGAGTACCTGGGATGGTGCATGATTCTGGGAGCAGTGTGGATGCTGGGAGAATCGAAGCTGCGTCAGCTGTTCGTTTCCAATGCTTCTATTCTGTCGAATATGTGCTTCTTCGTTGTGATGCTCTGTCCGGTTCCGCTCATGTTCTATATTGACAGTGTGCAGCAGGGAAGGTACCGGAAGGTCTATCATGTGGCAGAGTGTATCACCTGTGTGAACTTTGTACTATGCACATCCTTACAGCTACTGAATATCGCAGATTTTATCTCGACAATGTTCTTGTCCCACCTAGTGATTGTAGGAACGTTCCTGACAATATTTATCACCATTTGCCGGGATCTCATCAAGGGAACGGCAAAACATTACAAGCTTCCGCTGATCGGACTGGTAGTTGCCATGATTGCAGTCATGCTGGAGGTGACAGAGGTGTATCGAGTGGTGTCAATGTCAGGGATTTTTATCGCAACCGGACTGGTGGTCCTGCTGGTCGTTACGCTGATCCAGACAATGGACCGCATCCGCGAGCTGGAGCTGGCCAGGCAGAGAGAGGCCAGGGAAAGCCTGGATTATCTGACAGGTCTTCCTATGCGTCATAAGGGTGAAAAGCTGATCCTTGAGAAAATGCAGGAGCATGATGGCTGTCTGGGATTTGTCGATATGGATAATCTTAAGAAGATCAACGATGTCTATGGACATAAGGCGGGGGATCGTGCTCTCAGGCTGGTAGGAGCAATGCTCACAGAGTGCATGGAGAACGCAGTGGTCTGCCGGCTGGGAGGAGATGAATTCCTGTTCTATCTGCCGGAGGCATCAGAAGAAGAGATGAACATGCGGATGAGAAAGCTGTTTGAAAGCTTTGGTGCGGCAAAAAATCTCACGGCAGAGACTTCACCGGCATCCCTGTCCTGCGGTCTGTGCATGTGCAGACAGGGAGGAAACTTTGAAGAATATTATATGAGAGCGGACAAGGCATTGTATTATGTCAAACAGAATGGTAAGAACAGTTACCGGTTTTATGAGAAGCTTGAGGAACAGCAGACGGATGCATAGGCCAGAAAAAATGACCTGGAGGCAATCACCGGAGCATCATCCTTGCGTGAAGCCATCAAACGATTCTGGACCTTCCGTGTTCCATGGGGATGGACATACATGTGGTGAGCATGGATGTGGAAACCATAGCTGTCATTAAGAAGAATAAAAAAATACAACACGAAAGGATGTGTCAAGGTAATGCAAGAATTATCGTGATACATCCTTTTGTATTTGGATTGATTATTTTTCTTTCCCTGCTTGTCGGAAGTAATGGATGGAATGTATAATATTGTTAATGATCCAGAGATATTTATTTTGGAAACAGCTTAATCAATTTGGAGGTATAAAATATGTTAGAAGTAGGAAAAAAAGCACCGGACTTTGAATTGCCGGATCAGAATGGAGAAATGCATAAATTAAGCGATTATGCAGGAAAAAAAGTGATCCTATATTTTTATCCAAAGGATAATACACCAGGATGTACGAAGCAGGCATGTGGCTTTTCTGAGCGTTATCCACAGTTTACTGAGAAGGGAGCTGTTATTCTCGGAGTAAGCAAGGACTCTGTAGCGTCTCACAAGAGATTTGAAGAAAAATATGGACTGGCATTTACGCTATTAGCAGATCCGGAGCGTAAAGTTATTGAAGCATATGATGTCTGGAAAGAAAAGAAAAATTATGGAAAAGTATCTATGGGTGTAGTAAGAACTACATATCTTATTGATGAGCAGGGAATCATTATAAAGGCAAATGATAAAGTCAAGGCGGCAGATGATCCTGAAAATATGCTTAAGGAATTGGCATAATGAAGATTATTTTATCACCTGCAAAAAAGATGATTGTAGATACCGATAACTTAGCACCGGTTAAACTGCCTGTCTATATTGATAAGACAGCAGAAGTATTAAACTGGATGAAAAGCAAATCAAAAGAAGAACTGAAAGCTATCTGGAAATGTAATGACAAGATTGCAGAGCAGAACTTTAACAGATTGGAAAATATGGATCTTTATAACAGGCTTACTCCGGCTGTTTTAGCATATGAAGGGATTGCATTTCAATATATGGCACCATCTGTGTTTGAAATCCAGCAGTTTGAGTATTTGCAAAATCATTTAAGAATCTTGTCTGCGTTTTATGGCATTTTAAAACCAATGGATGGTGTGACTCCTTATCGTCTTGAAATGCAGGCAAAGGTTGGAATTGGAGATGCAAAAAATCTGTATGAGTACTGGGGAGAATTGTTATACCGCGCAGTAATCGATGACAGTAGGATTATCATTAATCTTGCATCAAAAGAATACTCAAAATGTATAGAAAAGTATCTGACACCACAGGACAGATATATTACGATTGTATTTTGTGAGTTATCCGGAGATAAATTGGTAACAAAAGGTACCTATGCCAAGATGGCTCGTGGTGAAATGGTCAGATTCATAGCGGAAAATAATATTGAAAATCCGGCGGAGATTCAGAAATTTGACAGACTCGGATATTCGTTTAGGTCTGATTTATCTTCAGATTCAGAATATGTATTTGAACGCAAAATAAAATAGTTATTCAGGTAAAAGATGCTCAGTTTGGCATCTTTTATGATAATGAGAATTATTACTATTTTTTTATTGACAACAGGATAATAGTGACATATAATCCTTATTAAGAACTAATCCTAATAAGGAGGACAAATGACAAGTAGGAGAAATACCATTCAAAAAGATCTTGTAAGAAATGCCGTATACGAAATGAGAAGACACGTTACGGCAAATGAAGTGTATGAATTTATAAAAGAAGCATATCCAACAATTGGAAAAGGAACTGTATATAGAAATCTTGATATATTGGTAGAGGAAGGTGCATTAAGAAAGGTTGAAGTTCCGGATGGACCGAACCGATTTGATTTTACATTGAAAAATCATTACCATGTAAGATGTATAAAGTGCGGTGAAATTTTTGATGTGGATATGGATCAAATACCGGATTTGCTGGAAAGAATTCATAACACTCATGGAATTGAATTTGTGGATTATGATATTTCATTTAAAGGCATTTGCCAAAAATGCAGGGAGAAAAAGTAGTAAAGAAAATGGAGGTAAAAGAGATGGCAGCAAACAAATATGCAGGAACACAGACAGAGAAGAATTTACAGGAGGCATTTGCAGGGGAATCACAGGCAAGAAATAAGTATACCTATTTTGCTTCTGTAGCGAAAAAGGAAGGTTACGAGCAGATGTCAGCATTGTTTTTAAAGACTGCAGATAATGAGAAAGAACATGCAAAGATGTGGTTCAAGGAATTAGCAGGAATTGGTGATACAAAGGAAAACCTGGCGGCAGCGGCAGAAGGCGAAAATTATGAGTGGACAGATATGTATGAAGGCTTTGCTAAAACAGCTGAGGAAGAAGGATTCCCTGAGCTTGCAGCAAAATTCAGGGCAGTAGGTGAGATTGAGAAGCACCATGAGGAAAGATATCGTGCACTTCTTAAGAATATTGAAACTGCACAGGTATTTGAAAAGAGCGAAGTTAAGGTATGGGAATGCCGTAACTGCGGACATATTGTGGTAGGAACTAAGGCGCCTGAAGTATGTCCGGTATGTAATCATCCACAGAGCTATTTTGAAGTACATGAAGAGAATTATTAAGGAGATGAGATTATTACGAAGAAGAAAGTGATTAATTCAAAAAAAGCAGTAATGATAGGCTGTGGCTTTGTTGGTTCTGCATCGGTATTTGCTCTGATGCAGAGTGGCTTGTTTACAGAGATTGTCCTTATCGATGCAGATAAGAACAAGGCAGAAGGAGAAGCGATGGATATCAGTCATGGTATTCCATTTGCGAGTCCGATGAAAATATATGCCGGAGATTATGATGATGTGGCTGATGCTGCAATTGTTGTCATATCTGCCGGAGCGGGACAGAAACCGGGAGAGACAAGGCTTGATCTCGTAAATAAAAATGTAGCAATATTTAAGTCAATCATTCCTGAAATAGCAAAGAGAAATTTTGCAGGTATCATGCTTGTAGTTGCGAATCCGGTAGATATCCTGACTCAGGTAGCCATAAAGTTATCAGGACTTCCAGAAAACAGGGTTATTGGATCGGGTACTGTGTTAGATAGTGCCAGATTAAGATATAAGCTTGGTGAGCATTTATCTGTGGACAGCAGGAGTGTTCATGCATTTATAGTAGGTGAGCATGGAGACAGCGAAGTTGTAGCATGGTCATCAGCCAATGTATCTGGTGTTCCATTAAGTGAAATGTGTGAAATGCGTGGACATTACAAGCACAAGGAAAACACGGCAGAAATAGCTACAGCAGTCAAGAACAGTGCTTATGAGATTATAAACAAAAAGCACGCTACATATTATGGAATTGCAATGTCTGTAAAAAGAATCTGCGAAGTGATTATGAGAGATGAAAAATCAATACTTCCTGTATCACACATGATGCATGGAGTATATGATATTGACGGAGTATCGTTAAGTATGCCAGCTATTGTAGGTGCAGATGGTATTGAGTCTGATATACCTATTAATTTAAGTGGCGAGGAAGCGTTAAAGCTTAAGGAATCTGCAGATTCATTGAAAAAGATTATGGAGACAATTGAATTATAAATTTTACACATGGAAGGAGAAAAAGGCATGGAAGTAAGATATTATATTTGTAAGCATTGTGGAAACATTGTTGAAAAGGTAAAGGATAAGGGTGTACCTGTAATTTGTTGCGGAGAACCTATGCAGGAATTAAAAGCCGGAGTGACAGATGCTGCTGTCGAGAAGCATGTACCTGTATATACGATAGAAGGCAGTCATGTTCATGTCGTGGTCGGAGAGACAAAACATCCAATGCTTGAAGAGCATTTTATTGAGTGGATTACATTAAATACAAACCAGGGAATATATAGAAAACAGTTAAATCCAGGGCAGGAGCCGGTAGCAGATTTTTGTCTTTGCGATGGTGAACAGGTAGAAGAAGTATATGCATATTGTAACCTGCATGGATTATGGAAATGCTAGAAGCATAAATGTATTATGATAGGATTATACCAATGAAAGAAGAACTAAGTATAGATATCATCGGACTTGCAGGAGCCTGTTCTTATGCGTTGGACTGTATAGAAGCAGAGTTGGTAAATATTAAAAACAAACATGGAAAAAGAGTGGCTTATATAAGTATATGCATGGCTGAATATTGGAAAATTCAAGGTGATGAATTACAAGATTTAGCCATGTGTGCTTTACTGCATGATAATGCTTTGACACAATATATTTCGGAAGAACTGAAAAAGGATTCCGTCATTCATTGTAAAAAAGATTTATCCGAGAAAAAAACAAATCTTCATTGTATTTATGGAGAAAAAAATATTACTAAAATTCCATTTAAAACAGATGTGTCAAATGTGATTTTGTATCATCATGAACATGCCGATGGAACTGGTCCTTTTCAAAAAAAGTGGAATGAAATTCCGTTGTTTGCAAGGATTATTCATCTTGCAGATACAATTGATATTATAGGAAATAACACGGGAACTGGAAATAACAGTTGGAATTTTATATGTCAGTTTCTTTTGAAAAATAAGGATGGATTATTCGATTCAGAATGTGTGAATGCCTTTTTTCATGCATTCACACATTCTGAATCATTTATATGTTTAAGTGATAATTCTTTTGAAATGAAGCTATGGGAGATTATCCCAAGACAAAAACGGGTTTTTGATTGGAAAACGTGTAAAAATGTCGCAGATTTTTTTGCAAAGATTGTAGATTATAAATCTTCTTTTACAAGCAGACATTCTATAGGAGTGGCTGAAAAAGCAGCTTTTTTTGCTCAATATATCGGATATGATTCTATTAATGTGCAAAAAATGTATCTGGCTGGTGCACTGCATGATATTGGGAAGATGGCAGTAGGCAATGAAATTTTGGAAAAACCGGATAAGCTTACGGATGATGAATTTTCAAAAATGAAGAATCATGCTGGCTATACATACCTTATATTATCAGAGGTTAATGATTTTGAAGAAATACGAGACTGGGCAGCTTTCCATCATGAAAAATTAAATGGAAAAGGGTATCCTTTTGGAAAAACCGCAGCTGAATTAAATGAGCCGGAACGTATTATGGCATGTATTGATATTTATCAGGCATTAACCGAGGACAGACCATATAAGAAAGGTTTATCGCACGAAAAAACGTGTGAGATGCTCAATGACATGGCGCAGAAAGGTTTTGTTGATTCTGATATTTCCAGGAAAATTAGGGAATGTTTTGGTGGAATCTATTAATTATAAGAAGATATTTACACAGAAAGTTCAACATCAGGAATTTATACATAAACTTGATGAATTTATGGAACATCACAATGATGAGGTAGAAGATCAAGATGAACAGATTATGGGAATTTTAAAATATCTCACAGAGTGGTTAGTTAATCACATTCTGTATGTCGATGGTCAAATTCCAAAAGGCTGATATAGTAAGAAAGGCTGTTATTTTTCAGAGTAGCAGCTTTTTTATTTTGAATATAAAATATGACACATACACTTGACAATATGCATACGTAGAAGAAACGCATCAAGTGCTTGCTAAGCGAAACTTTGTGCTGGCAGTAAGAGGAGGTATCTTTGGTGATAAACCAACTGCTTACTATGACTTTGGAGAGTAGAAAGCGACAAGATAGCTGTTTATTGGATGAAATAGGACATTTCTTCCCCAAAACAGTATGTTTATGGTATACTAGCTATTAGTAATGCGATTTCAACCGACATTACATATTATGATGAGAAATTAATACAAAGGACTATTCTTTCACAGCTTATGATGCAGGTGCAGGGCAGTGCTGCCCGGGTAAATGGTGAAGGTACCTATACGGACAGCAGAGACCATGGTAAACAGTTTTCAGTGGGCAGATTAGGTAACTTTGACAAGAGCGAGGAAACGAAAATGACGGAAAGTAAGATACTTCTGGTATTAGATAAAAAGGATTATGAGGATGGCATGCCGGTATTTGAAAGAAAGTGCGTCCGGGCAATCATAGAAAAGAATGGAAAAATTGCAGTCCAGCGCGGCAGGGCAGGGGACTGCAAAATATTAGGCGGCGGCATGGATGGTGAGGAAGATTTTGAAATGGCACTCTCCAGAGAAGTATTAGAAGAGGGCGGATTGATATTATGCCCGGGAAGTATGCAGCTGTTGGGCGAGATAGAAGAAAAACGCCGTGATTTATTTGAAACAGATAAAATATATCACTGTCACACCTATTTCTTTGCCTGCACAGTTGAGGAGAGAACAACAGAACCGCATATGACAGAAAGCGAGAAGGCAAAAGGCTATCATCTGGAATGGATGACATCGGAAGAGATTGTAAAAGCAAATGAGCCATTTTCGAAGGAACCGTGGATATATCGCGATACTGCATTTATTAAAATGTTGATGGAGGGAAATTTATGAACACAGGATATGAGGGAATCCTGCAATTTCGGGGAAAGTGGAGAGATTATCAGGAAAGAGTACTCTTACATGCACAGCAGTATTTGAAGGATGGAAAGATACATATTGTGGCAGCACCGGGTTCCGGCAAGACTACACTTGGAATAGAACTGATTCGGAGGCTGGGAGCACCCTGCCTTATTTTTTCACCCAGCATTACCATCCGCCAGCAATGGCTGATGCGTATACAGGAGGGCTTCTTAACCGAAGAGGCAGATCCGCAGGAAATATTATCCAATAATTTGAAACAGATGAAACAGATGACTGCAACGACTTATCAGGCATTGTACAGTGCCATGAAGCGGGAGCAGGGCACACTGGAAGAGGACAGCGGGGAAGCGGCAGAGGAAGATGCAGCAGCCAGTGAAGCGGTGGATGGAGTAGATGCGGCAGACAGTAAAGTGGCAGCCGGCGGAGTGACAGAAGAAGCAGATGGAGAGAAGGAAACGGAGCAGGTTGACTACCGGGATTTCGATATTTTTAAGGCAGTAAAGGAAGCTGGTATTACAACAATTTGTCTGGATGAGGCACATCACCTTCGCAGTGAGTGGTGGAAGGCACTGGAGACTTTCTTAGACAAGCTGCCGGATGTGAAAATCATTGCATTGACAGCAACACCACCTTATGACAGTACACCAGCACAGTGGAAGCGTTATATCGATATGTGCGGACCGATTGATGAAGAAATCTTTACACCGGAACTGGTAAGAGAAGGAAGTCTCTGTCCGCATCAGGACTACGTTTATTTTAACTGGCCGACAAGAGAAGAGGAAGCATATGTCAGGGAGCATCAGAAGCGGATGCAGATGCAGGTGCAGAAAATGATGGCAGATGAGACATTGCGAAGAATCGTATCTTCCCATCAGGGGCTTATGCATCCGGAAGAATACAGTGAGCGGTTCTTAGATAAACCGGAGTATTTTACAGCGCTGCTGGTATACTGCCAGGCAAAAGGGATTCCATTTTCTGGTTATTTAAGGAAGCTCATCGGGACAAAGGGAAAACTGCCGGGGATGGATGCACACTGGATGGAAGTGTTACTGCAGGGTGTTCTTTATGAGGACAGAGAATCCTATACCATGATGGAAGCAGAGCGGGAAAGCCTGCTGCAGGAATTAAAAGAGGCAGGAGCCATCTACCGGAACAAGGTTGCACTGCGGGATAATGAAGCCATTAAAAAGGTACTTATGAAAAGCCAGGGAAAGATGGAGAGCATCCATACCATTGTGCAGGCTGAGTATGAGGCACTGGAAAATGATTTACGCCTTCTGGTTCTCTGCGATTATATTAAGAAAGACAAATTGCCGGAGATTGGAAGTAAAGATACACTGGTCACAGAGCTTGGTGCAGTGCCGATTTTTGAATATTTAAGGCGGCAGAACATGGCTGGAATCCGTCTTGGTGTGCTGAGTGGAACAGTGATAATAGTTCCAATGGAAGTCGAAGCAAAACTTCCGGAATTGCTGGCACAGTATGGCTGCAGCGGAACGTTAAATCCACTGGGAGATACCGGATACGGACAGCTTATGATAAAGGGAAAGAGCACCCACACCGTAGCTGTTGTGACGGAGTTATTCCGCCAGGGAGAGATTCATACATTGATTGGAACCAAGTCATTGCTGGGAGAAGGCTGGGATGCACCGTGCATCAATTCCCTGATACTGGCAACCTATGTAGGGTCTTTTATGCTGAGTAACCAGATGCGTGGAAGAGCAATCCGTACCGACAGAGAGCAGCCGGATAAGACCGGAAACATCTGGCATCTTGCCTGCATTTTTCCAAAAGAGCGAGGACAGCAGAGTAATACTGATGCAGAGGGCGATTATGAAATGTTGGAACGCCGGTTTGAATCATTTTTAGGAGTATCCTGCAGGGAAGATGTAATCGAAAGCGGAATCGGTCGGCTGGACATTCCAAAGATAACATCAAAATATGAGGTAGATAAAGCAAACCGCATGATGCTTGAGCGTGCAAAGGACAGAAATGCATTGAGGCAGCGATGGAACCAGTCCTTACAGGAAGTGCGAAATCAGATGGAAATAGAACAGATAGATGAAATTGCAGCAAAAGAAATAGAAACCGGATATATCTTTATTAATGCGGTCTGTATAGAAATCATACAGGTGATACTTGCAATACTCTTAATGAGTGGAAGAATGATGGCACAGAAGCTTGGTAATCATCCGGCTTTCCTGTTACTTGGAATTGCGCTGTTAGCCGCATTTGCCGGAATTGTCTATCAGGGGATACGTCTGTTTAAATTCAGCACCCCGGCAAGACGGATGAAACAGCTTAGCGAAGCAATGCTAGATGCATTGAGGGAATGCGGGGAATTAGAGGATGGTGCCCATTGCAGGACAGAAGTAGAATCCTTTAATGGATTTGTGGTAGGTACCTGGCTTAAAGGTGGAACCACCAGAGATAAGACAACCTATTCTGCCTGCATGGAAGAATTGTGGGGTGTTATTGATAACCCAAGGTATCTTCTTATCCGGGAAAAAATCTTTGGCACATCAAGAGAGTGTTACAGTGTCCCGGAAATATTCGGAAGACAAAAGGAGCGTGCCCTGATTTTTGAAAAGCATATGAAAAGGGCTCTTGGACCATACCATGTGGTATATACAAGAACCCCGGAAGGACGAAAATTATTATTAAAAGAGCGGACACGCTCCTTTGTAAATCAAAACCAGAGCCTTTTGCAGGGAAAGAAAATTGCAAAAGGATATTAAGAATAATAAGAATTTTCAATTTTGGGATATTTTTTATTTACTCCAAAGAAAAAGAGGAACAGTCCTGCAACCAGTAGTCCGGCACCAACAAAGAACCACAGGAAGAAGAACGGAACGGTATCTGCTTTATACATAAACCAGTCCGGGGAGAAGGTTCCCCAGATGTTAAAGAGGATATGGAAAAGCATGGAAGGATAAATGCTGCGGCTTTTCTCGCAGATAAATCCAAGAACAATTCCTACCACAAAAGCATAAACACCCTGAATCATATTCATATGGAACACACCAAAGAGCAGTGCCTGCAAGAAGTTAGCAACCCAGAAAGGCATTGCTCTTTTTGCATATTTCAAAGTCAGTCCACGGAAAATCAGTTCTTCACAGACAGGTCCAATCAGAACGGAATAGAGAACCAGAATCAGGGAAGGCTCATCCAGTCCCACCGATTCTACCAGGTTACTGTAATATTCCAGCCAGTGCGGGTTAATGGCTGCGGTAAAAGATACAATGTAATTGGTAATATACTGTAATCCTACTGCAGTAATAAGAATGCCGAAGATAACCGGAATATTAAATGGTTTCCGTACATTTTCCGGTTCTGTCGGCCGGAACTTTTTATAATACCAGCAGGCAAATACCACAAGGGCAACAGTACCGTAGGCTGCACTGACACCGGCATTAAAATTGGCGGTGGAAATAATATTTAAAAATGCATCCATACAGTCATCGATAGAAGTTGCCCCTTTGGTATAAAAACCACCCAGCAGAGCAAGCCCTACTGCCGGAATGGAGATAAGCTGCTGCAGGCCAAATGCCAGCAGAGCCGGAAGAAAACAGAACATAATTCTGCCAAATCGCTTCATGAAAAAACCTCCTCAAGTATCATCGCTTTTCTTGGCACATTATAACAATTATGAAGCGAATATGCAAACTACTGAGGTACCGCCTGTTTAAAAATACATGGAAAAATGTATTTTTAAATGCAGATAAATACTCTCCGGGTACTTGTGAAATAGGCGGAATCATGCTATACTAGGCGTTATGTTGATATATTTTATGATGTTGTATGAAATATAAATTCACATAATTATAATCAGAGGAGGAATAAATATGAAGAACATGAAGAAATTTGCAGCACTTTTATTAACTGCAGCAATGACAGTAGCAATGGTAGGATGTGGCTCATCTGTAGCTGCAAACACAGTAAATTCCAAGGATGACCTTCCGGGAAAGAAAATCGGTGTTCAGCTTGGAACAACCGGAGATGCCGATGCAACAGCATATGAGGACGAAGGAAGCACCGTAGAGCGTTACAACAAAGGTTCTGATGCAATCCAGGCATTAAAGACCGGTAAGATCGACTGTGTAATCATCGACAAGCAGCCAGCAGAGGCATTTGTTGAGAAGAATGATGACTTGAAAATCTTAGATGACACCTTTGATGCAGAGGAATATGCAATCTGTATCGCAAAAGATAATACAGATTTAACAGACGAATTCAACAAAGCAATCGAAGAGTTAAAAGCAGATGGAACAATCGATACTATCATCAGCAACTATATTGGTGATGAAACAGGAGAGCATCCATATGAGACTCCGGAGGGAACAGAATATCCAAACGGAAAACTTACCATGGCAACCAATGCGCAGTTTGAGCCATACGAATATTATGATGGTGACAACGTAGTTGGTATCGATGCAGATATCGCAAAAGCAATCTGTGACAAGCTTGGTTATGATTTAGAGATTGAAGATATGGAATTTGATGCAATCATCGCAGCAGTATCTTCCGGTAAAGCAGATTTTGGTGCAGCAGGAATGACTGTAAAAGAAGACCGTCTTAAGAACATTGACTTTACAGATACTTATGCAACAGCAAGCCAGGTTATTGTAGTAAGAAATAAATAATCGGTATAGGAGGAAAGACCTTGAGCGATTTTTTAAGCAGCTTTCAACAGGATTTTATAGAGAAAGACAGATATCTTTATCTGTTACGTGGTCTTGGCAATACACTGCTTATTGCAGTGCTTGCAGTACTTCTGGGTATTGTGGTTGGATTTTTAGTCGCAATTATCCGTTCCACCCATGATAAACATGGTGGATTAAATGTTTTGAATTTTATATGTAAAATGTATCTTACCATATGGCGTGGAACCCCTACGATGGTACAGCTTTTGATTATGTACTATATTATTCTGGTTGCACTCGATAATAAGATTGCAGTGGCTGTAATCGCTTTTGGTTTGAATTCGGCTGCCTATGTAGCAGAGATTGTACGTTCCGGAATCATGTCTGTAGACGAAGGACAGTTTGAAGCTGGACGAAGCCTCGGATTGAATTATTCGCAGACCATGCGTCTGATTATACTGCCACAGGCATTTAAGAATGTACTTCCTGCTCTGGCAAATGAGTTTATTACTTTACTGAAAGAGACTTCCATCAGTGGATATATTGCAATCCCGGATTTGACAAAGGGCGGCGATATCATCCGTAGCCAGACTTATGACCCATTCTTACCATTGTTCGGGGTTGCAATTATCTACCTGATAATCGTTATGATTTTAACGGCTGGTGTACATAAACTGGAAACGAGGTTGAGAACAAATGAGCGATAAGAAGGTATTGATTGAAGTAAAGGATTTGTGTAAATCCTTTGGAAATGTAAATGTATTAAATGGTATCTCCACAGAAATCGCCCAGGGAGAGGTAGTAGCCATCATCGGACCATCCGGTTGTGGTAAATCCACATTCTTACGTTCCTTAAATCTTTTAGAGGAACCGACTTCCGGTGTGATTACTTTTGAAGGAACAGATATCACGGATAAATCCGTAGACATCAACAAGATGCGTCAGAAGATTGGAATGGTATTCCAGCAGTTCAATCTGTTCCCAAATTATACCGTAAAAGGAAATATCATGCTGGCACCGGTTCAGACCGGACTTATGAATAAGGAAGAGGCATCTAAGCGTGCGGACGAGCTTTTGATGAGAGTCGGACTGTCTGATAAAGCAGATACCTATCCCGCAATGCTTTCCGGTGGACAGAAACAGCGTATTGCAATTGCAAGAGCACTGGCAATGAATCCGGATGTCATGTTATTTGACGAGCCGACTTCCGCACTGGATCCGGAAATGGTAGGAGAAGTTCTTGAAATTATGAAAGAACTGGCACAGGACGGAATGACCATGGTAGTGGTAACGCACGAAATGGGATTTGCAAGAGAAGTGGCAAGCCGTGTCATGTTTATCAATGAAGGACAGATTCAGGAAGAGAATACACCGGCAGAATTCTTCGCCAATCCACAGAATCCGCGTCTTTGCGACTTCCTTTCCAAAGTATTGTAGCGAAAGAACAGATAAAACGGAAAAAATAGTTGATAAAAAGTTTTCACAAGCTATTGCAATCAGAAAAGAAATAGTCTATGATAAAACCGTTATATGACTGACGGATAAGTGGAAAAACCACATGAAGTATAACGAAAACGAGCCGACCGTCTGGGCGATGAACCTGGAGGACTGGCTCGTTTTCTTTTGTGTATGTTATTTTGAACATCAAAAGATATTGACAAAAAAATAATGGTCAGTATATACTAACTACAGTTAAACAAGACTAATTCAAGCCGATGAATAAAAAGTCTGTTGACAGTAAATTTAGTAACCATTCAGTGTTCATACTGAATACATTTTTTAGGAGGATATCGTAATGATTGAAATGAAAGAGTGGGATGGATTCGAAGGACGTCTCTGGAAAGAGGAAATCAATGTTCGTCAGTTTATTCAGGACAACTACACTCCATATGATGGAGATGAGAGCTTTTTAGCTGAGCCGACAGATGCAACCAACAAGCTATGGGGGGCACTTCAGAAATTACAGAAAGAAGAGCGTGCCAAGGGCGGCGTTCTTGATATGGAGACAGAGGTTGTAACCGGAATTACAGCTTATGGTCCGGGATATATTGATGAAAATTTAAAAGATTTAGAGCAGGTAGTTGGTCTTCAGACTGATAAACCATTAAAGAGAGCTTTCATGCCATATGGTGGAATCAAGATGGCTGTTCAGGCATGTGAGACCTACGGTTATGAAGTAAATGATAAATTAAAAGAAATTTTCACCAAGTATCATAAGACACACAATACAGCAGTATTTGATGCTTATACACCGGAAATGATGAAGGTTCGTCATGCTAAGATTTTAACAGGTCTTCCGGATACCTACGGTCGTGGACGTATTGTAGGTGATTACCGCCGTGTAGCATTATACGGACTGGATTACTTAATCGCTGAGAAGAAGAAAGACAAAGCCAACTGCGGATGCGGACAGATGACAGATGATGTCATCCGTTTAAGAGAAGAAATTGCAGAGCAGATTAAATGTCTGGAAGACATGAAGAAACTGGCTGAGATTTACGGATATGATATTTCAAGACCTGCAACCAATGCAAAAGAGGCTGTTCAGTGGTTATACTTCGGATACCTTGCAGCAATCAAGACACAGAACGGTGCAGCAATGTCAGTAGGACGTGTTTCTACTTTCCTTGATATTTATATTAAGAGAGATATGGATAAGGGAATTCTTACCGAGCAGCAGGCTCAGGAGCTGATTGACCATTTCACAATGAAACTTCGTATGGTTAAATTCGCACGTATTCCTTCTTATAACCAGTTATTCTCCGGTGACCCTGTATGGGCAACCCTTGATGTAGCAGGAACAGGTGTAGACGGACGTTCCATGGTAACCAGGACAGACTTCCGTTTCCTTCATACTTTAGAGAATATGGGACCGGCACCGGAACCAAACCTTACTGTATTCTATTCATCCAGACTGCCACAGACCTTCCGTGATTATGCAGCACGTATCTCGATTGAAACAAGCTCAATCCAGTATGAAAACGATGATGCAATGAAACCGGTATGGGGCGATGATTATGCAATCTGCTGCTGTGTATCTGCTACACAGACAGGTAAAGAGATGCAGTTCTTCGGCGCTCGTGCAAACCTTGCAAAATGTCTGCTTTACGCAATCAACGGTGGTGTTGATGAGAAATCAGGCGAGCAGGTAGGACCAAACTACGCACCAATTACAGCGGAATATCTTGACTATGATGAAGTAATGGCAAAATATGACAAGATGATGGACTGGTTAGTAGACATCTATGTAAATACACTGAACCTGATTCAGTATATGCATGATAAATATTACTATGAAGCAGCAGAGCTTTCTCTGATGGATACCGACTTAAAGAGAACCTTTGCAACCGGTATTGCAGGATTTTCACATGTTATTGATTCTCTTTCTGCAATCAAATATGCAAAAGTAAAAGTCGTACGTGATGAGAACGGACTTGCAAAAGACTTCGAAATCGAAGGAGACTTCCCGAAGTACGGAAATGATGATGACCGTGCAGATGAAATCGGAGTATGGCTGCTTAAGACTTTCATGGATAAATTAAAGAAACATCATACTTATCGTGATTCTGAGCCTACAACTTCTATCCTTACCATTACTTCTAACGTAGTATATGGTAAAGCAACCGGAGCTATGCCGGATGGACGTAAAGCCGGCGAACCGCTTTCACCGGGAGCTAACCCATCTTACGGTGCAGAACAGAACGGACTTTTAGCTTCCTTAAACTCTCTGACCAAGCTTCCATATGAGTGGGCATTAGATGGTATTTCAAATACACAGACTATCAATCCGGACGCACTTGGAAACAACGAGCAGGAAAGAATCGATAACCTTGTAAATGTAATGGACGGATACTTTGACCAGGGTGCTCATCATCTGAATGTCAATGTATTTGGCAAAGAAAAGCTTATTGATGCAATGGAGCATCCGGAGAAAGAAGAGTATGCAAACTTCACAATCCGTGTATCCGGCTATGCAGTTAAGTTCATCGACCTGACAAAAGAGCAGCAGCTTGATGTTATTGCCCGTACCTGTCATGAGCGTATGTAATTTAAGACAGTAACCGAACTGCGGGGAGCATACGATTTTTCCGCGATTCAGGTAAAGCAGAATGTGCAGGCTTAATGAAAAAAAGCCTGCACATTTTTATCATAGGTTGTTAAGCAGCTGTAAGTATTTTGGTGTATAGGAGGCAATATGAGTGAAATAAAAGGACGCATCCATTCCGTAGAAAGCTTTGGCTCGGCAGACGGGCCGGGTGTAAGATATATTGTATTTTTAAAAGGCTGTAACATGAGATGTCAGTACTGCCATAACCCGGATACCTGGGCGAAAGATGGCGGAGAGCTGATGACACCGGAAGAAGTGTTAAAAAAGGCACTTCGCTATAAAACATATTGGAAAGAAAAGGGCGGAATCACCGTAAGCGGTGGAGAGGCTCTTTTACAGATAGATTTTGTAACAGAACTGTTCCGGCTGGCAAAAGAAAAAGGGGTAAATACCTGTCTCGATACCTCCGGCAATCCATTTTCCATGGAAGAACCATTTAAAAGTAAATTTGATAAGCTGATGAAATATACAGACCTCTTTATGTTAGACATTAAGCATATGGATGATGCGACACACCGGAAACTCACCGGACAGACGAATCAGAATATTTTGGAAATGGCAGCTTATTTATCAGACCATGGCAAAGCAATGTGGATCCGCCATGTGCTGGTGCCGGGTATTACAACAGAAGAGGACGAGCTTTACCGCTTAAGAAGTTTTCTTGATACCCTTAAGACAGTAGAGCGGGTGGAAGTGCTGCCATATCATACCTTAGGCGTTTTTAAATGGAAGGAACTTGGAATTCCATACCAGTTAGAAGGCGTAGACCCGCCTACAAAGGAGCAGATAGACCGGGCAAAAGAGATTCTCGGGGCACTGTAAAATAGATAAGCAAATGTAGAGGAAAATGAAACTGTAATGCTGCTTTTTAGATTCTGACGATAATGCGGGTAAGATATTCACTTCGTTTATCCGTCATGGTAGCGTTAATCAATTCTTCTTCATAGAATCTGCCATCGGATGAAGCAATCTGGTGCTGCTTCATGTAGCTGCGCAGCCTGTCATAGGCAAGTGAAATATCATCCCAGTCTCCCAGGTGATAGGCGGCGAGACATTTAGAAGCCGGAAGAATCCGGTAAGGCATTTTCTTGGGAGGGGTCTGCATGGCAAGGCATACCTCGTGATAAAGATTATGGGCACCCCGGGCAAGGTCACGTTCCATCTGGATATAAAGCACTGTAAAACCGGTAGTTTCCTTACTTTCATAATAGGAGTTCAGAAGTTCACTGACTTTTACGGAGATGGTCTTATCATCGGAAGAACTGATAGGGTGTGCTGCAATATAAAATCCTGGCAGAGAGACTTCTTCAATGATATCCGGATTTATAGTCAGGCTGGTTTTAATTCGTTTCTGCTGTCTTTGAATCCACTTCTGTTTTTCTTTTAATGCACGAATCTGCTGTTCGATGACAGCGTTTTCTTTCGTAAGAAGTGTGGCATAATTTTCCGGGCTTCGGTGTTCCATGTATTCTTTAATTTCCGGCAGAGGCATGCCAAGTTCCCGCAGCGTGATAATGGCATCTAACACATCCATCTGGCGGACGGTGTAGTAGCGGTAGTCATTGCCCCCTCTTGCTTCGGGTGAAAAAATGCCAAGCTGGTCGTAGTGAAACAGTGTATTTTTTGTAGTGCCCATCATCCGGGCAACTTCTCCGGTGGTCAGATATTCATTTCTACTCATTAAAAAAATCTCCTTGACTATATGGTTGCCATATAGTTTATGATAGCAAATAGTGATTCATAAGACAAGGAGGTTATCATGTCGAATTCATTAAATCAGAACTTTAAAACATTATCCTTATTGAAATTTGCATTGCCATCTATGATTATGATGGTATTTATGTCATTGTATACAATCATAGATGGAATCTTTGTGTCAAGACTGATAGGAGAAAGCGCTCTTTCTGCAGTCAATATTGTATGGCCGGTTATTTGTATTCTCATTGCAATCGGTGTTATGTTAGCAACCGGTGGAAGTGCAGTGGTAGCAAGAAAAATGGGTGAGGGAGATGAAAAGGGAGCATGTGAGAACTTTACTTTTCTTGCAGTGGTAGGAGTTGCTGTAAGCCTGGTGCTGCTGGTTATTGTATTACTTTTTCATAAACCGATTGTATATGCATTAGGAGCAGACGACTCTTTATTCGAAAATGGGAAAACATATCTTATTGATATGATGTATTTTGGACCGTGCTGTATTTTGCAGAGTTTATTTCAGTGCTTCTTTGTGACTGCAGGAAAACCTGCATATGGACTCGGACTGATTACTGCCGGAGGTGTAGCCAATGCAATCTTAGATTATGTCTTTATGGGGCCAATGCAGCTCGGCATTGCCGGAGCAGCTATTGCAACAGGCATCGGACAGATGATTCCTGCGGTAGTGGGAGTCATCTATTTCCTGGTGAAAAGAAAAGGACTTCATTTTACCCGCTTCCATTGGGATGGAAAAGCATTGTGGCAGTCCTGCACCAACGGTTCTTCCGAGATGGTAACGAACCTTTCCAATGCAGTAATTACATACCTTTTTAATATTATTCTGATGCGTATGGTTGGAGCGGACGGGGTAGCTGCAATTACCATTATTTTATACGGACAGTTTTTATTCAATGCGCTGTATCTTGGATTTTCCATGGGTGTGGCACCGGTTATCAGCTTCCAGTACGGAGCAAAGAACAGTGAAAAATTAAGTAACGTTTACCATATCAGCAACCGGTTTGTAAAAATATCCTCCGGTTTTATGGCGGTGGCATCCATCCTTCTGGCGAAGCCGATTACATCAGTATTTGTCTCAGAAAGCAGTCATACCTTTGCAATGACAGTTACGGGATTTGCATTGTTTGGCATCAACTATCTTTTCAGCGGCTATAACGTATTTACCTCTTCGCTGTTCACGGCACTTTCTGATGGAAAAACATCTGCACTGGTATCCTTCAGCAGAACCTTTGTCTGTATTCTGGCCTCTTTACTGATTCTGCCGCAAATTATCGGATTAAAGGGAGTCTGGCTGGCAGTTCCGGTGGCAGAATTTGTGACATCAGGACTTTCTTTTTACTGTCAGAGAAGAAATTTATCGAAATACGGAATTTAAGAAACTTTTTTTTATCTGGAACGTCTAATCTATAAAGAGTATAATGAATGGTAAAGAATGAATGGATAATACTATTTTAAGATAGTAAAGAGAGGATACGAAAGATGGTTTTTAGCAGCATAGCATTTATCATGTATTTTATGCCGGTATTTTTTCTGGTTTATTATATCCTGCCGGCTTCTTATAAGAATGCCTGGCTTTTCCTTGCCAGCCTTGGTTTTTATTACTATGGTGTCAGGGGAAATCCGGGTTATCTTTTACTTATGATTATGTCTGTGGTGGTCAATTTCGTGGCTGGAAAACTGATTGAAGCACAGAAGACGAAGCGGGCGAGGAAAGCCTGGCTTGTGGTTGGAATCGTCTATGATTTAGGATGGCTCATTCTGTTTAAATATCTGGGCTTTCTTATAGAGAATCTGAATGCCCTTTTTGGTGCAATGCACGTTAAGGTACAGCTGGAAACATGGAATCTGATTCTGCCGATTGGAATCAGCTTTTATACGTTCCAGATTATTTCCTATCTGGTGGACGTGTACCGGAGGGAAACAAAAGCGGAAAAATCGTTGATTTCACTGGGAACGTATCTTTGCATGTTCCCGCAGTTAATTGCAGGACCGATTGTCAATTACCATCTGATTCAGGAACAGCTTCATAAGAGAAAACATTCCATGGTAAAGGTGGAATCCGGACTAAAGGTATTTGCACTGGGACTTGCTTATAAAGTATTGCTGGCAAACCGGGTGGGACATCTTTGGACAGAGGTGACAGCAATCGGTTATGAGAGCATTTCCACACCGCTGGCATGGATGAGCATTGTGGCATACAGCCTGCAGTTATATTTTGACTTCTATGGGTATTCCCTGATGGCAATCGGACTGGGGCGGATGATGGGCTTTGACTTCCCACAGAACTTTAACAATCCGTATATGGCAGTGTCCATGACGGATTTCTGGCGCCGCTGGCATATGACACTGGGTGGCTGGTTCCGGGAATATGTATACATTCCGCTGGGCGGCAACCGCGGTGGTTTTGCAAAGACCGTCCGCAATATGTTTGTGGTATGGCTTCTGACAGGGCTCTGGCATGGCGCAAGCTGGAACTTTGTACTGTGGGGACTTTTGCTTTTTGTCTTATTATTCGTGGAAAAAGCCGGACTTGGAAAAGTGCTGGAACGGCATAAGGCGCTTGGTCATATTTATATGATACTCTGGATACCGCTTTCCTGGCTGGTCTTTGTGATTACGGATTTAAGCCAGCTTGGCATTTATTTACAGAAATTATTTCCATTCTTTGGCAGTACCGGAACGGTATTGTTTCAGGGAGATTATCTGAAATATGGTAAGACCTATGGCATTTATCTGGTGCTTGGTATCCTGTTTGCAACAGGTGTTCAGGAGAAACTCCTTAAGAAGAATAAGAACCGCCTCTGGGTGATCTTACTGCTGCTGGCATTATTCTGGGCGAGTGTATATTGTATGTATCTTGGAATGGATGATCCATTCTTATACTTCAGATTCTAGTGAGGAAATACGATGAAAAAATATAAATTTACTATACTTTTACTGCTGACATTTGTGATTGCATTCCCGGTGATTACCGTAAAGCTTGTAACTGCGGAGCAGGAGAAGAAGGCAAGGCAGGAAGAACTGGCACAGGTGACAGACACAGAAAAAGAGCCGGCGGAAGCAGTTGCCGGAACGGAAGAAAACAGCACAGATAAAGCCGGTACAGGACAGGCAGATATTGATAGTACAGAAAATACAGAAGATAAAACAGGTATCAAGGATAATGAAACGGTGGCAGATACGGAGCAGGAGGGAACCTTTACAACAGAGGATATCAGCTATTTTTCCGATGCCTTATTTATTGGAGATTCCAGAACAGTAGGATTATCGGAGTATGCAGACCTTGGGGATGCGGATGTATTTGCAACGATTGGCTTAAGTTCCTTTAAGCTGTTTGAAACAGAGGTGGATATGCCGGGCTATGGAAAAGAAACTTTGGATGAAGTGTTAAGCCGGAAGAATTACGGAAAGATTTATCTGATGCTAGGTATCAATGAACTGGGATATCCACATGCGAGCATAGAAAAGCAATATCGTGAAGTGGTAGAGAAAATACGGGAAATGCAGCCGGATGCCATTTTATTCTTAGAGGCGAGTCTTCATGTTTCCAAGGCAAAATCCGATTCAGACAGCCTTTATAACAATGCCAATATTGACTGGCTCAATGGTGTGGTGGAGTCCTTATGTGACCAGAAGCAGACCTATTATATTGATGTGAATGAAATCTTTGATGATGGGGCAGGAAACCTCGATGCCCAGTATACCAGTGATGATGCCCATCCTCTAGGAAAATATTATGCCCAGTGGGCAGAATGGATTCTGACGAAAGCTATTGTAAAGGAAAAATAAGACCAAAACCCTTAGGAAAACGCAGTGGAAAACCGATATATTATTTATAAAAGTGTATACAACAGCGAAAGAAATATCCGATAACCGGATAAGCGTTGCAGAAAGGCAAGGGAAGCGTATATGAATGGAATCAATACCAGCTTTAGGACACAGAGCTTATATCAGAATGACGGGACACAGGGAAGTGCAAAGTCAGATGATAAGAAGCAGGATAATAAGAATGACAGCAATGTAATAAAAGGTGCCGGTCTTAACCTGAATCAGACAGATCTGATTGGACAGAAGATGGCAAATGCCCAGAAAGAAGCATTAAAGAAGATTATGGATACATTTTCCGGTGAGCATGCAGTGGATGAAGAGATGGACGAGCGGCGTGCCCACATTAAGGAAATTGACAGCGAGATAAAAGATTATCAGAGTGAAATCCGCGACTTACAGAATAAGGAAGCTGAATTAAAGGGACGTTACCAGGTAGCGGATGGCAGCCAGGAAGAGGCAGACCTTGACCTTTTAAAGAAAGCCAGTACAGCAGAAGGAAGAAGCATGCTTTCCAAAGAAGAATTAGAGCATGTCTCAGAATTAAAGAAAGGCGGAATGACAGACTATCAGAAAGAGTCCATGGACTACTATAAAATGGAGTCAGAATACAGAAGCAAGATAAAAGACCTTGGAAAGGAAAGAGCCGAGGATAACGGATACCTCCGGGCAGTACATACGGAACGGTTAAAGCATCATGATATGATAGACAGCCAGAAGGAAGCGGAAGAAATATTAGACAATGCATCCGATGAAGCAACATTAGGACTGATTGGGGAAGCAGTAGACCACATCGATGAGACTATCAAAGAAAATGAGAAAGATACGGATAAGAAGGATGCAGACAAGAAAGAGGATAAGAAGACTGATACAAAATTAGACAAGGAAACCCAGAGCAGCCTTTTAAAGAGTGAAGCAGAGAAAAAGGTTGCGGAGCATAAACTTGCCGAGGACGATATCAAAGGACTTGTCTATGATGAGCAGTTATAAACAAAATGGACAATTTGTGCTGTCAGATATACAAATTATCGAAAAAGTATAACTTGACCATACAAAAAAATTTTATTGTATATGTCAAAAAAACGCATTGTTTCTTATACTAATAAATGTTAAAATACATAGAAGAAAAAAGAGGGAGGAAGTTAGCATGGCTTCATTCGTTGAAAACACACAGCACAAAGTAGAAAGAAAAGCTTTTGAGATAATGACCAATAGCATCGTAGGTAAGTTGACTAAGACAGATGATATCGCGAAAAGACAGGAAACATTCCTTGAACTTATTGACAAGGCAGAGACTTTCTGGGGAAATGGCGCAGACAAGGCAACATTGGATAAGGTCAGAGAGTATGTAAAGAATCCGGAGAATAGATGGGTGAAGTTTGTAAACCGTGTTCTGGATGAGACAAATCCAAATTATGCTAAGAAATTCCTTCTGAATTTAGGATATGAAGCATTTTTCCGTGGAACAAAGACAATCAGGGCAAACCGTGAGAAGTACAACTGTAATATTCCATGGCTGATTCTTTTTGACCCGACAGACGCATGTAATATGCATTGTGTAGGATGCTGGTCTGGCACATATGGCCACAAGAATAACATGTCCTATGAGGATATGGATAAGATTGTTACACAGGGTAAGGAACTTGGAACTTATCTTTACTTTATGACAGGTGGAGAACCGACTGTTCGTAAGAATGATATTTTAAAACTTGCTGAGAAGCATAATGATTGTATGTTCGGTCTTTTCTCCAACTCTACTCTGATTGATGAGGAGTTATGTAAGAAGATTGTAGAACTTGGAAATATTACATTCCTTCTTTCCATTGAGGGAACACCTGAGACAAATGACGGACGTCGTGGTGACGGACATTATGCAGCCGTTATGAAGGCAATGGATTTGCTGAAACAATATGGTATCATATTCGGAACTTCTATCTGCTATACCAGAGCCAATGTTGAGGCTGTTACCGATGAGAAATTCTTACGTTTCATTGCTGATAAGGGCGCACGTTTCGGTTTCTACTTCCATTATATGCCGGTAGGACAGAACGCAGCTCCGGAGCTGATGCCGACATTGGAACAGCGGGAAGAAATTATTAAGAAGATTCGCTGGGTTCGTACCGGAGACAATGATATCGGATTTTTCCCAATGGACTTCCAGAATGACGGAGAATTTGTTGGCGGATGTATTGCCGGTGGACGTAACTACTTCCATATTAATGCACAGGGAGACGCAGAACCGTGCGTATTTATCCATTTTTCGGATTCGAATATCCATGATAAGTCAATCCTTGAGATGCTACAGAGTCCATTGTTTAAGGCATATCATGAAGGACAGCCATTTAACAGAAACCACCTGCGTCCATGTCCGATGCTTGAGAATCCAAAGCTCTTAAGGGAAATGGTAAACAAGACTGGTGCGAAGGGAACAAACGCTGAGGCAGAAGAGACTGTTGAGCATCTTTGCTCTAAGTGTGACCACTATGCAGAAGAGTGGGGACCGGTTGCAGACCGTATCTGGGCAGAACAGAAACATAAGAAAGCACCTTATGAGAACTATACGGAAGAAAAGAGAGAACATCCGGAACTTGCAGCATTTGAGCATGCGGATGGTTCCGATGGATTAAGAGATGAGGATCTTCAGTAATTAAATCAGATGTTAAAATAGGACTAAATCAGCACTTGTGATGGAATATTCCATCAGCTGGTTTGGTCCTCTTTTTATTTCAGAAGAATGGTCGAATGGACTTGCAGCAGTTTTTAACAAGAAGACATTTTTTGATACAATTACAGATAATGTTGGTGTATTGAGCAAAAGTACTTTGGAAAAATATTTGAAAAAGTATTTGGAATCTGGTGAAATAGTGCGTATTGGAAGAAATGCGTATTGTGCCAGAGGAAAACTAAAAGATTATGAATATGATTATTCTGATATAGCAGTTCATATAGCGAAAATATTGAAGGAGGATTTTTACGATTTAGATTTCAGAATTTCAGAGCTGTATCAAATGAATCGTTTTTTGAATCATCAAATTGCACATAATGTTATTTTTGTCTTCGTAGAGAAAGAATTGTGTATTTCTGCCTTTGAAAGATTGAAAAAAGAGTATGAAGGCAACATACTTATAAATCCAACGGAAGAAGATTTTTTTAATTATAGACGAGAAGATATGATTGTTGTAAGAAATCTTTTGACGGAATCACCAAAAGGGAAAAATGAGGTCTGGCATACAGGTTTAGAAAAATTGCTGGTAGACATTTTTTCGGAGAAGCTGATAAAAGCAATGTTTAGTGAATCAGAGTATCCAGTAATATATGAAACAGCATTTAATTCTTATGTTGTGGATGAGAGTCAGATGTTCAGGTATGCTAAAAGACGAAAAAGCGCAGATAAGATAAAGAAATTTATACAGGAAGAAACGGATGCAAAATTACGATTGGAGTAGAGTAGTTATCAATGATTACTAGAGAGAATTATAGCATGGCGTATTGTAAGAGCAGTCCCGGAACAGAGCTATCATCTGCATTGGAAGCAGGGACGGTATAAGCAATGATATAATCGTTGGCAATGCAGCCAAAGGAAAGGGCTGCGGTGGCACATAAATATAAATACCAGAGCTTTAGATTGCTCAGGCGGACCGTAATAAAATATGCAATAAGGCATACAGACAGGAGTGGGAAAAAGAACATCTCTGGTGGACTTAAAAACCGCCGGGAAGATAACTTTAGATGCAGACGATGTTACTGGTGATGCATTTATCTCTGCCGGTTCAGTTAAGCTTGAGGCGGATCTGTTGGATATCTATTTATCAGGTGGAGCGGTGAAGTATCTGATAGAGGCAACGGATGAGCAGAATGGAGAAATCAGCCTGAAAAAGACTGGTTCCCTGAATTCGTTTAATCTGGTAAATGGAAATAATATAAATGTAACAGAGGCATTTTTTAAAGCAACAGATACTTTCCTGTCATCCAATGGAAACAGTAATTCGAACAGTTCGAGTGGCAGGATAGTTCTTGTGGGTGAAACAATAGCAGAAGGCAATCTTGAATTAGAAACAGTAAAAGATGTAACAATCCGCGCAAAGAAGACTGCGGTAAAAGGAAATCTCGCTGTCAATGCAGAAAATGGATATGGTGTTGAGATAACCAGTGAAGGGGGAGCGGTATCAACCGGAAGTACAGAGATTACGGCATCTTCATTAGTTGTTATGCTGCAGGCAAATGGAGATGCTGCCATAATCGAGGGAAATGCAAAGATAAATGCAAATATAATATCCATGCAGAGTGCGAACAATGCAGCAATTGCAGGGGATGCAGACCTTCAGGCACGAAATTACATTACACTTCTGGGAGCAGAAGGGCATTCTGTAATAGGGGGAAGCAACATTTTAATGAATGCAGCAGGCGGTGAGCTTTCCATATCCAGAACCGGAAGTGCTGCTACCGATACTCCGCCACTTCTGGGAGGAACATTGCAGACGCAGAATGATATCGTAAAATATAGCGATGGCGGGGAAAACTGGGTACAGATAATGGCAACCGGCGAGACATATGATGCAGATAACTGTGAACATCCGATTTTAGCAGGATATTCTGGCAGATGTATGGTCTGTGGAGAATATGACATAGAATATGCAGAGCTGATTGGAACGGATGGAACGACTAAGAGAATGCTGAATGGAGACTTCGGTGGAACCGGAGCACGTAATGATTTCAGATACCTGGAAGATGGAGATACCATCAAATTTGTGAAGGATATTTATGGAAATGGAAGAACCGCAGCAATCGGAGACAGTAAAGCCGTAACCCTTGACCTGAACGGACATACATTGATTCTGGATACGATTTCCTCAGGGAACAATCTTACCATTGCAAATGGTAACTATAAGGGAAAGATTACTAATAGCGGTGTCGGACTTACAAAGGAACTGATCTTTAAAAATGCAAAAGCAGCACTGAATGATTTACAGTGGATGACGAACAATGGAGTAAAGCTTGAGGGAAGTGAAGTTACAGTATCCGGAAATGACGGTTCTGGACAGTGCTGGTTAGAGAAGCTTACAATGGATGAAGATTCAAAGCTGGTATTAAAGAATGTAAGCCAGGGTATTTCGAATTATGCTAATGTTGCACTGGAAGAAAGCCTGGGAACAATCCGGGGATTCCTGCCAAAAGATTTTTCTATCGCAAATAGGAAGAGAAATCCGGCAGATGTTGATTACAGAAATACCATTGTGGATGCAGATGGTCAGATTGCCCAGAATGTGGAGCTTCGTTATCGTAAGATGACAGATGCAGATTTATCAGCAACATTGAATCCAACGACCTATACTTATGATGGAACAGCAAAGGAACCGGAAGTACTTGTGGTATATGACGGACAGACACTGACAAAGGATACGGATTATACCGTTGCTTATTCGGATAACAAAAATGCAGGAAATGCAGAGGTAACAATAACAGGTATTGGAGTGTATCATGAAGCAGCACATCTGCAGTTTACGATAGGGAAGGCAGGTCAGGCGGCACCAACAGGACTGAAGGCTGTAAATATCAGTAAAACAGGTGCAAGTGATGGAGCCATTGAAAACCTGACTACTGCAATGGAATACAGCACAGATGAAATTCATTGGACCAAGGTTACAGATGGTACAAAGATAAACCAGCTTACAGCAGGTGACTATTTCGTACGGTATGCAGAGACAGGGAACTATCTGGCTTCTGCATCTACAAAGGTGACAGTTGCCGTAAAGGAAGACCCTTCCACTGGAAACGGTTCCAATACGGTAGCCCTGACGGGAACAACACAGAAGACGGCAACCATAAAAACTGGTGATGAAACACCGGTTGGAAGAATACTGCTTCTGATGTTTTCCGCAGCTGGATTACTGGTTGTGGCAGCTGCTGGCAGAAAGAAATATTGTTAATTGTTTAAGAAGGCACGCAGCGCATCCTTTTGTGCTTTATAATCACTGATTCCTAAATCATAAAGCTCCTGCATGATTTTCGGGTCAGTGGTAAAAGTGCCAATCTTAACCTGATGGGACGGTGCAAAGAGAAATGCCCGTCCTTCTTTTTGTAATTTTGCAGCAACTTCTACCGAGTGCCGGTAATTTAAGTGTCTGTTATCAATTGCAGTAATCGTATTTGGAAATTTCCGTAACATCTTTTTGTAAAGAAAACGGTAACTCTCCGGCTGCTTGACATAGCCAAGTGGACGGCAGTAGATAATTACTACCTTGTCGCAGCCATCTGCAATGGCACGTTCAACCGGAATGGAATCTGCAACACCGCCATCATAGTAATAATTGCCGTGAAAAGAAATCGGTTTGCAGAAGCCCGGAAGGGCACAGGTTGCCATAATGCCGCGGTAATCATCACGGCCTAAATCTTCTTTGGAAAAATATTCTGCCTTTCCGGTGGCAGCATTGGTTGCCGGAAAATGAAATTCACTTGGATTTGCTGCTAAGGCATCATAATCCAGCGGGTCGTTTCCTGTGGAATTGGTTAAGGTTCCGTAAATATATTGAAGCCCGAAGAGAGAACCGGTTTTAATCAGATTTTTGATACTGATGTAGCGGGGGTCTTTTACATGCTCTATATAGAAACGCAGATTACGGCCACGCTGCCCGGCAAGGTAAGAAGCAGTATTTGCCGCACCGGCAGATACCCCCATACAATAATCAAATGTAACATTGTCGTCTAAGAAGGCATCCAGAATTCCGGCACTGTAAGCACATTTCATACCGCCGCCTTCTACAATCAATCCAGACTTTTCCATGATATTCACCTCTTGAGATATACTTCGTTAATTTTTTCACATATAGTTTAGCACATTGAAGAAGAAAGTCAAAATACATTTTTTATTGTATGTATATTCCGGGAAAATATAAGAGTTTGCGGCATTCGGGCTGCTACCCATATGTCACTGCATTGTTAAGAGTCTCTAAGAATTTCATGAAATATAAAAAAAGTTCCGGCAACCGGCACAAATTCACATCCATGTTCATCTGTGCCTTGCTGGCACGTCCATGTGCCAGCATTGCCAGTTTTGGTGAGAAATTCTAAGAGTCTCTAAACAATTTCGTTAATATATGGGTAGCAGCACGAATGCCGCAAATTGATATAATTTCCCCGGAATAATCCACACAGAATCTCCTTCCAGTCGTTGAAACCTTCTGCAAAAAACGCTATAATATGAGACAGTGATAAAAGGCGAAGAATAGAAACAGTGGAAGAGAGGAAGCGGGAATGGCATTTGCCCATTTACATGTACATACAGAATACAGTCTGTTAGACGGTTCAAATAAAATAAAAGAATATGTGGAGAAAATCAAGGCACTTGGCATGACAGCAGGGGCGATTACCGACCATGGTGTTATGTATGGTGTCATTGATTTCTATAAGGCAGCCAGGGAGGCGGGAATTAACCCGGTTCTTGGCTGTGAAGTCTATGTGGCTCCCGGCTCCAGATTAGACCGCGAGATGGTACATGGAGAGGACAGATACTATCATCTTGTGCTTCTGGCAGAGAATAACACAGGCTATAGCAATCTGATGAAAATTGTATCCAAAGGCTTTGTGGAGGGATACTATTATAAGCCGCGTGTGGACATGGAAGTGTTAGAAAAATACCATGAGGGAATCATTGCCCTAAGTGCCTGTCTGGCAGGTGAAGTACAGCGTAATCTGGTACGTGGAATGTATGAAGAAGCAAAAGAAGTAGCTTACCGCTATGAACGCTGTTTTGGAAAAGGCAATTTCTTTTTAGAGCTGCAGGATCATGGAATTCCGGAGCAGAAGCTGGTAAACCAGCAGCTTCTTCGCATGAGTCAGGAGACCGGAATTGAGCTGGTAGCAACCAATGACGTGCATTACACCAATGCAGAGGATGCAGAGCCTCATGACATCCTGCTCTGCCTTCAGACCGGAAAAAAATTAGCGGACGAAGACAGAATGCGTTATGAAGGCGGACAGTATTATGTCAAATCCGAAGAGGAAATGAAATCACTTTTTCCATATGCACTGCAGGCACTGGAAAATACCCAGAAGATTGCAGACCGCTGTCATGTGGAAATTGAATTCGGACATACCAAGGTACCGCATTTTGAGGTGCCGGAAGGCTATGATTCCTGGACTTATTTAAATAAATTGTGTCATGAAGGACTGGATAAGCGGTATGGAGCCGATGCACCAAAATACTTACAGAAATTAGATGACGAGCTTGCCGTTATTAAAAATATGGGATATGTGGACTATTTCCTGATTGTGTGGGACTTTATCCATTATGCGAGAGAGCATGATATTATGGTGGGACCGGGACGAGGCAGTGCCGCAGGAAGCCTTGTTTCTTACACCACCGGAATTACAGATATTGACCCGGTTCGTTACAATCTGATTTTTGAGCGTTTCTTAAATCCGGAACGTGTATCTATGCCCGATATTGATGTGGACTTCTGCTTTGAACGAAGACAGGAAGTTATTGATTATGTGGTAGAAAAATATGGCAAGGACTGTGTGACACAGATTGTAACCTTTGGTACGCTGGCAGCCCGTGGAGTAATCCGTGATGTGGGGCGTGTCATGGATTTGCCTTATAATTTTGTGGATACGATTGCCAAGGCAATTCCAAATGAACTGGGAATTACCATTGATAAGGCACTGTTGATGAACCCGGAGCTTCGGGGCATGTATGAATCCGACGAGTCAGTAAAGAAACTTATCGATATGTCAAGAAGATTAGAAGGCCTGCCGAGGCACACTTCCATGCATGCAGCAGGTGTTGTAATCAGTCAGAAGCCGATGGATGAATATGTTCCGTTGTCAAGAGCATCCGATGGCACCATAACCACACAGTTTACCATGACTACCATTGAAGAATTAGGACTTCTGAAAATGGATTTCTTAGGACTCCGGACACTGACTGTAATCCAGAATGCAGTCCGTCTTGCAGAAAAGAGCAGCGGTAAAAAAATTGATATGAATGCCATCGACTATAACGATAAGAAAGTGCTAGACTCTCTTGGAACTGGCAAAACCGATGGTGTCTTCCAGTTGGAAAGTGCCGGAATGAAGAACTTCATGAAGGAGTTAAAGCCACAGAGCTTAGAGGATGTTATCGCAGGCATTTCTCTTTACCGTCCGGGTCCAATGGACTTTATTCCGGCTTATATCAAGGGAAAAGACCACCCGGAAAGCATTACCTATGACTGCCCGGAATTGGAGCCGATTCTGGCGCCGACCTATGGCTGTATCGTATATCAGGAACAGGTTATGCAGATTGTACGTGACCTCGCCGGTTATACATGGGGCAGATCTGACCTGGTGCGCCGTGCCATGTCTAAGAAAAAGGGCAAGGTAATGGAGCAGGAGCGGAAGAACTTTGTCTATGGTAATCCGGAAGAAAATGTTCCGGGCTGTATTGCAAGAGGAATCGATGAGAAAGTGGCAAACAAGATTTATGATAACATGATTGACTTTGCCAAATACGCATTTAATAAATCCCATGCGGCAGCTTATGCAGTGGTTGCATATCAGACCGCATATTTGAAATACTATTATCCGGTAGAGTTTATGGCAGCGTTAATGACATCAGTCTTAGACAATACTTCCAAAGTCTCAGAATATATCTACACCTGCCGCCAGATGGGAATCGCAATTCTGCCGCCGGATATCAATGAAGGCGAGGGTGGTTTCTCCGTATCCGGACAAGCAATCCGCTATGGACTTTCTGCCATTAAGAGTATCGGAAGACCGGTGATTGATGCCATTGTGGAGGAGCGTAAAATCCGTGGGCCGTTTACCACGTTAAAGGATTTTATTACAAGACTTTCCGGAAGAGAAGTGAATAAACGGACCATAGAAAACTTTATCAAAGCGGGAGCCTTAGACGGACTGGAAGGAAACCGCCGTCAGAAGATGATGATATACGGTTCTCTTTTGGATGCACTGAATCAGGAAAAGAAGACCACAATGGCTGGTCAGATGACACTTTTTGATATTGCACCGGAAGAGGACAAGGCAGAGTACGAAATCAAGCTTCCGAATGTAGAAGAGTATGACAAAGAAGTGCTTCTTGGCTTTGAAAAGGAAGTCCTGGGCATATATATCAGCGGACATCCGCTGGAAGAATATATGGAGCGTTTAAAGAAGAATACCAATGCCGTTACCACAGACTTTGTACTGGATGAAGAGACCGGAACCCTTAAGGTATCGGATGGCGCAAAGGTGCGTATCGGTGGAATGATTACCGATAAAGTCATCAAGTATACCAAGAGTAATAAGGCAATGGCATTTATTACGTTAGAAGATCTGGTGGGAACAGTGGAAATCATCATTTTCCCGAAGGATTATGAGCGTTATGCAAAATATCTTGAAAATGATGCCAAAGTATTTGTGGAAGGCCGTGTAACTGCAGAAGAAGACCGTAACGGCAAGCTTATTTGTGAGAAAATCATTTCCTTTGATGAAGTGAAACAGGAGCTGTGGCTGCAGTTTCCAAGTAAGAGCGATTTCGAAGAAAAAGAAGGTACTCTTTATGGAAAAATGATGGATGCCGATGGCTCAGAGCATGTCGTTATTTATCTTGCAGCAGAAAAACAGATGAAGCGTCTGCCGGAAAACAGAAATGTTGCAATTACAAAAGAGCTTTTAGAAGAACTTGGGAATTTCTTAGGTAAAGACAATGTAAAAGTTGTAGAAAAGTCGTTGTAGCCATTGCAAAACCACAGTTTAAGGATTAGAATAAAAATGATTGGATAAAGAACAAAGAGAAGTGTTTACATATAGGAGGTAACAGGGAATGTCAAAAGAAATTCAGACAATTGGTGTTTTAACCAGTGGCGGGGATGCTCCGGGCATGAACGCTGCTATCCGTGCGGTAGTAAGGGAAGCTATTGCAAAGGGAAAGAAAGTAAAAGGAATTAAGAGAGGTTATGCAGGTCTTTTGCAGGAAGAGATTATTGATATGGAAGCAAAAGATGTAGCAGACATTATCCAGAGAGGTGGAACAATTTTACAGACTGCACGTTGTCAGGAATTCGTAACACCGGAAGGACAGCAGAAGGGTGCTGAAATCTGCAGAAAACATGGCATTGATGGAATTATCGTAATCGGTGGAGACGGTTCCTTTAAGGGCGCACAGAAGCTGGCAGCACTTGGAATCAACACCATCGGATTACCGGGAACCATTGACCTTGATATTTCCTGTACCGATTATACCATCGGTTTTGATACCGCAGTAAATACTGCCATGGAAGCCATTGATAAGGTACGTGATACCTCAACCTCCCATGAGCGCTGCTCCATCATTGAAGTAATGGGCAGAGGTGCAGGCTACATTGCACTGTGGTGTGGTATTGCCAATGGAGCAGAGGATATCCTGCTTCCGGAGAAATATGATTATGACGAGCAGAAGCTTGTAAATAATATTATAGAGAACAGAAAACGTGGAAAGCAGCATCATATTATTGTAAATGCAGAAGGTATCGGTCATTCCGCAAGCATGGCAAAGAGAATTGAAGCAGCAACCGGAGTTGAAACCAGAGCGACCATCTTAGGACACATGCAGCGTGGTGGAAGCCCGACCTGTAAAGACCGTGTTTATGCATCTACCATGGGATGCATTGCCGTAGATTTGCTGTGCGAAGGCAAATCCAACCGTCTTGTAGCATATAAAAATGGTGAATTCGTAGATTATGATATTGACGAGGCACTGGCAATGACCAAATCCATTCCGGAATATCAGTATGAAATCTGTAGAAATCTTTCCAGATAGGATGTTATTATGATTACCAGTACAGCAAATCCGCAGGTAAAAAATTTAATTCAGTTAGTAAAAAAAGCCAAAGTTCGTAATGAACAGAGGCTTTTTGTTGTGGAAGGAATCCGTATGTTCCGGGAAATCCCGGAAGGCTGGCTTGATAGAATTTATGTTTCCGAGCATTTCATGGAAGAGGAATCCCATGTAAAAGTTCTGCAGGGGAAAAATTATGAAGTACTTGCCAATCATGTGTTTGAAAGTGTGTCTGATACCAAGACGCCGCAGGGAATCCTTTGTCTTGTGAAAATGCCGGATTATACCTTAGAAGAAGTAATACCAAAGGAAAATGCCCATCTTCTGATTCTAGAAAGTATTCAGGATCCGGGCAATTTAGGCACGATGTTCCGGACCGGAGAGGGAGCGGGAATCAGCGGAATTATCATGAACCGCACCACTGTAGATGTTTTTAATCCAAAGACCATCCGCTCCACTATGGGCAGTATCTTTCGCGTACCATTTTTCGTGACGGAAAACCTGCAGGATATATTGATGCAGTTAAAGTCCCGGAAAATAAAGCTTTACAGTGCCCATCTGCAGGGCAGTGTTTCTTATGAGGAGCCGGATTATAAAGAACCCACAGGCTTTTTAATTGGAAATGAAGGAAATGGATTATCGGATGAGATTGCCAGAATGGCAGATACCTATATCCACATTCCAATGGCAGGAAAAGTAGAATCACTGAATGCAGCAATTGCGGCAACACTGCTGATGTATGAGGCAGCACGTCAGAGGAGGTAAGGGATGTTCCGGTTATGGGCAAAAGAATTTAAAGACAATCATATGTTAAAGGATACCACCATCTGTGATGACTCCGGGGATACCAGAACCCATAAGGTGTTCCGGGCATTAGATGAGGTGTGCTATACCTTTGATTTGGGAAAACCAATCTGGTTAGACCGCAATGTGGATGAATTTAAGCGGCATGCAAAGACCAGGTTTTATCAGGATAATTTTGTGGAAGAAATTGAATTTGATTTTTTGGAAATTCATGTGATTGAAGAGGATTAAGTAACTGTGTCAGGAGGAAAGAAAATGGAAGGGCAGATGCGCCGGGATACCATCATTAAGATGCTGGGGGAGAAGGGAAAACCTTTGTCCGGAACAGAATTGGCAAAAGAATTAGGAGTCAGCCGTCAGGTGATTGTACAGGATATTGCATTGCTTCGTGCAGTAAATAAGAATATTTTAAGCACCAACAAAGGCTATGTGCTCTATGACCCTTCGGAAGAGATACAGAAAGCAAGAAGAACCATTGCAGTAAGCCACAGTGATGAACAGACACAGGATGAGCTTTATACCATCGTGGATTTCGGTGGAAAAGTCTTAGACGTCGTAATCGAGCATGATATTTACGGACAGATAACGGTGGATCTGATTTTAAAGAGCCGTCAGGATGTGGACGAATTTATTGCAAAGGTTGCAAAGAGCAAGGCAAAGCCGCTTAAGACACTGACCGGAAATAAACACTTTCATACCGTAGAAGCAGATTCAGAACAATTACTTGACATCATAGAAGAAAAATTACGGGAAAAAGGCTACGCAAGATAACTGTACCGACCCCCAAAAGTTAGACCTAAAAATCTAACGATTGGAGGTCGGTATTTTTATGGCTAAATATTCTTTTGAATTCAAGAAAAAAGTAGTTCTAGAATACATAAATGGAGAAGGTGGCACACAGTATCTTTCTACAAAGTATGGGCTTGGATCAAATTCTCAGCTCAGGAAATGGCTTGCTGCGTATAAAGAATTCGGAGATGAAGGATTAAAACGTTCTCGAAAAAAAGAGAACTACTCTTTCAAAAAGAAGCTTTCTGTTGTAGAGTTATATTTATCAAGTGAAATCTCGTATCAAGATTTGGCTCTACAAGAAGGAATTACTAATCCGTCAATGATTGTCAATTGGGTTAATCGCTTTCGAGTGGCGGGTCCTGATGCGCTGAGACCACGTAAAAAAGGACGAAAGAAAACATTGAACACATCTGATGACAATACACAAAACAAACTCGTTGAAGAATCTTCTGTTGATACAAGTGCAGAGCATGTAAAAGAACTAGAAGAAGAACTTCTTAAATTAAGAATCGAGAATGCGTTTTTAAAAGAACTGAGGAGACTGCGTTTAGAGGACGAAGCAAAAATGAGAGAACGGCAAGAATCATCAGCAGCCTCCGAAGACAGTTCAAATTAAAAGACCTTCTCTCATATACTGGAATGCCAAAAGCCACATATATGTATTGGCAAAAGCGTTTTGATAGAAAAAATCCGGATCAGGAAATTGAGGAAAAGATACTCGAAATTCGTAAAGAACATAAGGATTATGGATATCGTAGGATTCTCGGAGAACTTCGTAATCAAGGATATTCCATAAATAAAAAGAAAGTTCAACGTATTGTTCAAAAGCTCGGATTACAGGTGATATCCTATACTCGTAAAAGCAGGAAGTATAGTTCTTATAGAGGTAAGATTGGCACCGTTGCACCGAATAGGATTCGCAGACGTTTTGATACACATATACCTCATCAGAAAATCACTACAGATACCAGTGAGTTCAAGTATTATGAAATTGATGAGAAAGGACATGTGACTATGCATAAGCTTTATCTCGATCCGTTTATGGATATGTGTAATGGTGAAATACTTAGCTACGGGATAGATCAGAGACCTTCTGCCAAAAACGTAATGGATGCTTTAGATAAAGCAATTGAAACTACTGCGGACTGCCCATACAGAAGAACTTTTCACTCAGATCAGGGATGGGCTTACCAGATGAAGGCATATTCCCATAGACTAAAAGAAGAACGGATATTTCAAAGCATGTCCAGAAAAGGAAACTGTCTGGACAATTCCGTAATGGAAAATTTCTTTGGACTGCTCAAACAAGAAATTTACTACGGTGTTGTTTATTACAGCTACGAGGAATTAAAATCAGAGATAGAACGTTTTATAAAATACTACAACGAGAAACGAATAAAAGAAAAGTTGGGATGGATGAGTCCTGTTCAATACAGGCTCCATCTTTTAGCTGCATAAAGAAAAACGAGACGACCGAAGTCGCCTCGTAAAAGTCTAACTTTGAGGGGTCACCTCAA
>NZ_JAOQKI010000013.1:0-80360 GCF_025567465.1 Roseburia amylophila | reverse complement strand
AGTTAGTAGCATAATTAATTATACCAAAAAAACGCTCAGACCTCACGGTCTGGGCGATTTTTTTCTAGGGGAGTTTTTTTACAGCCCCTTTTATAGTTGCCAGCGGCAGATTCTGTAGATTTTTTCTACTATTGTTCTACTCTTCTAACTGATAATACTTATCCAGCACTTCAAAAAAACTGTTGGTGGTTATGGTTCCGTCTGTTTTAAGTTCCAGTTCATCCCAGACTTTTTCATTGAGGCTTGAAGATAAGTCTGCCACAAAAGCGTCATATTCGTCATTAAATGCTTCTTTCTCACGTTTTTTAACAATCTTAACCTTATTTGCATCCGTCAGCTCCTGATTGAATTTATTGATGCACTTGATAAAATAATAACCATCCTCTGTCGCAATGCTTCCTGATATTTCATCATCATTTAAGTTAAATGCAATATCCTCTACTTCCTTTGGCATCTCATCTCTTCCAAAGGTAATATCAATCTGGGCAGCCTCATTATAATCTGCTGCTACTGTCCGGAAATCCTCTCCATTTGCCAGTCTGGATGCCACCTCTCCTGCACGGTTCTGATCCTTTACATAAATCTGCTGTGCTTCCATGACCCTTGCTTCATCATCACTGACTTCCTCATTGACACCGGTTGTTAAAGATGTATACACCTTGCTCGCCAGTGCATAATTCTCATAGAGTTTCTCTATGGTTGCCTCACTGACATCCATATAACTTTTTTCCTCTTCATTCAATGACTCATAATATTCTTTTGCAGCCAGCTTCAAATTGGTCTTTTCCTCTTTACTTAAAGTAATTTCCTTCTGCTCTGCCAGCTGGTCCATGCAGATTACCCGGGTCATTTCCGATAATGTAACGTCCTTCACATACTGCTCTAAATCATCGGTCTGATACTGCTGTTCCCACAAATCGATTCCATAGACATTTCCATATAGATTCTGGTAGTTACAAAGATATACCTTGGCTTCTGCCAAAGATACCTTTTCATGCTCTATCTTAAAAACTTCATTAGCAGATAAGCCTGTTGTAAATACAATGTCATTTTTTCCAAGACTGCATCCACCAAGCAATACAGAAATGCTTAAGACCACTGCGGCAATTTTACTCTTTCGTCCCATGAATTTTCTTCCTTTTCTTATTCGAAAACCAATTCTTTGGTATGTTTTTATGCTTCAAGACTCTTTAATATACTTCTTGCCACGCTGATTCCGTTTGCAGATGCCTGCTGTAATCCTCTGGTTACGCTTGCACCATCACCGATGGCACGCAGACCTTTAATGCTGGTTTCAAAATCTTTGCTGACAACAACTTTATTGGAATAGAATTTTACTTCTACACCATAAAGTAATGTTTCATCACTGGCAATACCAGGTGTAACCTTATCCAATGCCTCTAACATTTCTTCGATATCTACCATAATACGATGTGGGAATACCAGTGATAAATCTCCCGGCACTGCATCCTTTAAGGTTGGAATCAGATTGTTTCTTGCCAGACGTTCCTCTGTAGTTCTTCTGCCCCGCTTAAAATCACCAAATGTCTGTACTAAAATTTTGCCATCACAAAGCATATTGGAAAGCTGTGCAATCTGTTTACCATACTCAATCGGAGTCTTAAATGGCTTGGTAAAGTTCTTGGATACCAGCAATGCAAAGTTGGTATTATTTGTTTTCATATCTTTCGACTTGTAAGCATGTCCATTTACAACCGCAAGTCCGTCATCATAATATTCGGTTGCTACTTCCCCGGATGGATTGGTACAGAAAGTACGCACTTTATCGTCAAAGGTAGGTGTATGATAAACCAGTTTTGCTTCATAAAGGTTTGTATTTAAGAAATCCATAACCTCATCACGCACTTCCACACGGACACCGATATCAACCGTACCTACCTTGGTTTCAATCTCTTTTTCCTTACAGATATGTGAGAACCAGTCTGCGCCTTCACGTCCTACTGCGGAAATGATTTCTTTCGCATAATATGTATCTCCCTTTTCTGTTACAACACCGGTTACGGCATTATCTTCTACCAGAATATCTGCTACCATGGTATTAAAGAGAATCTCCACACCAAGGTCTAACAAATGCTTCTGCAGACGTGCATAAATCTTATATCCTTCTTCTGTTCCAAGATGACGAATCGGACACTCGATTAATTTTAAGTTGGCATTGATTGCTTTTCTACGAATCTCGCGGATTTCTTTTTCTTTATCCACACCATAGACATTGGTGTCTGCACCGAATTTCAGATAAATATCATCCGATTCTTTAATTAAGGATAATGCTTCTTCATATCCTAAGATTTCCGGCAAATTTCCACCTACATCCGGTGATAATGATAATTTACCATCAGAGAATGCACCTGCTCCGGCAAATCCTGTTGTAATTGAACACGGCTGACATCCTACACAGACCTTTGTCTTACGCTTCGGACACTGGCGTTTCTCAATGCTTCTTCCCTTTTCTATCATGAGGACCTTTAAATCCGGTCTTTTTTCCTTTAGTTCATAGGCGCAGAAAATTCCGGACGGACCTGCACCGATAATGATTACATCATAGTTATTGCTCATATTTAATACCCCTTTCGTTTACGCTTCTACCACCAGATATCTGCCATCTGGCAGTGAAAATACTTCTTCTGCTTCTTCAATTTCATGATTACTCATTCCGGATACATCCGCACCGCTTTCGTCTAAAAACTGTTTTACTTCTTTGATGTTGTCACAGATAACCGCCATACAGTCCTCTAAAAACGCTTCTGCCTCTTCTAAACTGTCTGCCACATTTTCATCAAATAACTGTGACTGATGCTCCAAAAAGTAATTCAGACATACCTCATCGTATTCCATTTATTCTTTCCTCCTGTTTTAAGAAAATTTATACACATCAATACCTAATTGTTTTAATTCCTGATAAATCCGGGCAATCGGCAGACCTACTACATTGTTGTAATCACCTTCGATTTTTTTGATAAATGCAGCTGCTTTTCCCTGAATTCCATATGCACCTGCTTTATCCATCGGTTCCCCGGTATCTATATAACGGTTCAGTTCCTCATCTGTAACCGGATACATGGTTACTTTCGTACATTCATAAAAACTGTATTGTACTTTCTTTCCATCCTCCCGCATCCAGAGCGAAACTCCGGTATAAACTTCATGGATACTTCCGGAAAGTCCTTTTAACATTGTAAATGCATCCTCCCGGTTCTTCGGTTTACCCAGCACTTTGCCATCCTTTACCACGACGGTATCTGCTCCGATTACCAGACTGTCCTGTTCTCCTACTTTGGCTTCTATCATCTTCTCATAAATCTCTCCCGCTTTCTGCTTCGCCAGATTCATGACAATCTCAGAAGGCGTATCTCCCACCTGCTTTTCTTCTCCCTGTGCCGGAAATACCAGAAAGGTAAGTCCAAGCTGCTCTAAAAGTTCTTTTCTTCGTGGGGAAGCTGATGCTAAAATTATTTTCACGTTTTTTCTCCTTGTGTTCCAGTATATTATAAGTGAGTGGATGAAAAAGTTTACCGGAAAAGGTTTTGTTTGGAGAACATTTGCTTTTTTCATTGAAATACCAGTAGTTCTTAGGCGTATGTTTTCCTTGATGATAAACTGTCTTTCCGTTGCTTGGACTGACACGTCGCACTGTCCGTTGTCTGCGGATACCGCATACGCCTGTAAGGGGCACTAAGAATTTCGGCTAATATATGAACTTCGTCTGGCAACCGGCACAAATTCACATCCGTGTTCATCTGTGCCTCGCTGGTACATCCCTGTACCAGCGTTGCCTGGTTGCAGACGAAATTCTAAGTGCCCCTAACAAGCCTATTCATGTATCCGCAGGCAGCGAACCGTGCAATGTGTCTGTCAAACATTGGAAAGACTGTATTTATAGAAAAAAGGAAAACATATGCCTTAGAACTTCGGTATTTCAATGGGCAAGCAAATGCCTTCAAACAAAAGCCTTTCCTATACAAACTTTTTCTCCTTCATCGCTTATGACACCTTATACTTCAATTGCCTGATTCAGCCGGAAGGAATAAAGATACTTCTCCTTCACCGGAAGCGGGAATATCCGTTCTAACGCTTCTGCATATAAATCCAGCTGTTCTTTATACATATCCCGCAGCCTTGTGGCATTATCTACCCGGTCTGTCTTATAATCAAGCAGTACGATTCCATCTTCTTCCACCCAGAAAACATCTATGATTCCCTGGATTAAAACCATCTCTTCTTCCATCTCATGATTTCCCATGACAAACGGCTTCTCGCGGAACAAATCATCCCGCATTGCAGCTGCTTTCATACGGGGTGCAAGCTGCGATTTTAAGAATAATTCCACGGATGGTATACGGATTAATTTTTGCATATCCTCAGATACTTTACCCATTTGTACCAGTCCTGTCAACTGCTTTTTTATATTCTCTGCAAATTCATCGGAACAATCCGGCATTTTCGTAAAATCATAGCATTCCATCAGGCGATGCATTGCTGTTCCACGCAGTGCTCCCTGATTTACTTCTGCTTTTCCTTCCATAAATGCCGGGACATATGGGGTAGATACTTCTTCTAAGAATTTTGGTGTAACATCCTCTTCTTCCTTTGCTGCAAGCTCCCTCATTGCCCGGTGTTTTAATTCCGATACAGAATATTTTGTCACCAGATGAATGGCATCCGGGTGCGGATACTGATAGGATAATTGTTCCTTTATCTTTTCATACAAAGTATCCGAAACTTCCTCCGCCTGCTGCACACGCTGCCTCAATGACACATGCTCTGTTATCTGATGCGCCGCCTCGTCCTCTAACATGCTCCATGGTGTCACATAGGAAACCTTGTCCCAGCTGCCACTGGCGGCTGCCGCCGGAAGAATCCACTCCAAGAAGGTCTTTGCTTCTGCCCGCTCCTTAAAATTAAGTGCCTTTCGGTTACTTCCGCAATAAATTTCTCTTATCTGCTGCAGCATTTCTTCATCCTTGATGCAGCCCGTTATAATCAATTTTTCTTTGGCTCTTGTAAATGCCACATATAAGACACGAAGCTCCTCACCGAGACTTTCTAATTCTGTCTGCCTTGCAATTACCTTCTTAAAAAATGCAGGTACTTTTATCCGCCGGTCTTCCTCAATAATATCAAGTCCAACGCCAAGGTTCGGATGCAGAATCATCTTGCTGCGGCTATCCTGCTTATTAAAGGATTTGCCCATTCCACTGACAAAGCAGACCGGAAATTCCAGTCCCTTACTCTTGTGTATACTCATTATATTTACTGCATCTTCATTTTCACCCACAAGTTCTGCTTCCCCAAAGTCCACATCATACTTCTGCAGCTCATCAATGTATCTTATAAAATGATAAAGTCCGCGATAACTGGTTTTCTCATAGGCAATAGCTTTCTCTGACAGCATATGAAGATTTGCAAGTCTCTGTCTGCCCGCCGGCAATGCCGATGCATATCTGGCATATCCCGTTTCCTTCAATACCTTTTGCAGCAGTTCGTGCATTGGTATATCCATGGTCTGTCTACGAAGTTTTTTATATGTTTCGGAAAAACGTTTTAATTTTGCCCGCATGTCTTCATCCGCTGTTGATTCTTTTTCTGTCAGCTCTTCTTCCGCTTCCAAAAACATCTTTACGCACTGATGATACGGCTTGTCCTCTGCCAGTAACCGGAGTCTTGCAAGCTGCTCATCGGAAAGACCTGCCATTGGGGATTTTAACACTGCCGCCAGTGGAATATCCTGTCTTGGATTATCTAATATCCTAAGATAATTTAATACCGTCCTGATTTCTAATGTGGAAAAATATCCGGTTCTTGAAACCGTATGTGCCGGAATTCCATTGGCATTTAAAACCTCTGCAAAAAGGTCCGCCCATTCACTTAAACTACGCAGTAAAATTACAATATCGCCATAGCGGACTTTCCGGAATTCTCCGGTTTCTTCGTCTACCACCTCTTCTTTGCCTACCATCTTCCGAATCCGGTCTGCAATTAATTTTGCTTCCAGTTCCTGTTTTGAAATCTGCTGTTTTGTTCCCTCTTCCAGTTCCTGTGTAGTTGTAAGAAGAATCTCACTGTCAAAAGCATCCTCTTTCTCGCCCGCCGGATAATCTGCACCACAATACAATGCCGCCTCATCGGTATAATCCACACCGCCAAGATTCCGTTTCATAATCTGATAGAAAATATCATTGGTAAAAGTAAGCACCGTATCTCTGCTTCGGAAGTTCTTATGCAGATCAATCCGCTGGCAGGGTGCATCTGTTGTCTCATAAGTATCAAACTTTTCCATAAAAAGCTCCGGTCTCGCCAGACGAAAACGGTAAATACTCTGTTTTACATCTCCTACCATAAAAAGATTATTCTGTCCGACCACTTCTCTTGAAATTGCCCGGAGAATCGTCTCCTGCACATAGTTGCTGTCCTGATACTCATCAATCATAATTTCTTCATAGGCATTTTGAAATTCCTTTGCAGTCTCCGTTGGTTTCCCGGTCTCTTCCTCTACCAATATCTCTAACGCAAAATGCTCAAGGTCTGAGAAATCCACCAGATTCTTATCCTGCTTTCTTTCTGTGAAAGCATCGATAAAACGCTCCGTCACTTCAGCTAACGCTTCTGCTGATGGCTGCACCAGAGTGAGCTGCTCTAAGATTTCCTGAAAAGTAAGGGCAAAGCAGTCACTTTTTAACTTTCCGATTCCATCCTTAAGCTTCTTACGTTCTGTCTTTACCTGCTCCTGCTTTTCCGGACTTCCGATATAATCCTTTGCTCTGCCTAATGTTGCAAATTTACATTTTCCTAATTCTTCATAAAAATCCTGATAAGTACTGCAGGAAAGCAATTCCTCCATCAGTTCTACATCCTGCTCACAGGCTTCCTCATACATATAGGGACCATCGACATCCTGACAAAGTTCATGATAATGCTCTGCCTGCTCTAAACAGCCCTTTACCATCTGCTTCCCATATTCTACCGTCATTTCAATAAAAGGCGCCTGCTCTAATTCCTGCTCTGTTTTTATCTCATAACAGCTTAACGCTTCCCGAAGCCACTGCTTCGGCCATGGATAACTCTGTGCATAGGAATAAAGTTTAAAAATCATATCCCGCACCGGTGCATCACTTCTACTGGTTCCATAACAGGAAATGAGATGCAAAAACCCCGGATGTTTTTCTTCATAACACTGTTCAAACAATCCGGTCATTACATCTTCCCGAAGAAGCTTTAACTCGCCTTCATCTCCAATACGGAAATTCGGCTCCAGACCGATTTCATGAAAATGATTCCGAAGCACATAAAGGCAGAAACTGTCTATGGTAGTAATCTGCGCATTCTGCACCAGTGCAGCCTGCTGCTGTAATCTCACATCGGAAGGATTCTCCTGCAATGCCTTTTCCAAGGCTTTTGCTACACGCTCTTTCATCTGGGCTGCCGCCGCATTGGTAAAAGTTACCACCAGAAGATGGTCAATGTCTACCGGATGCTTCTTATCCAATACCAGCTCTTTGATTCTCTCTACCAGTACGGCTGTCTTTCCGGAACCTGCTGCCGCAGACACTAAGATATTACGGTTTCTTAAATCAATGACCTGCTGCTGTTCTTTTGTCCATGTCATTCCCATTTCTTAAAAAACCTCCTTCATGCGTTCATAGATTTCCTCGGAAGATAATTCTTCCAACCGCCTTACTTCATATCCCGGAATCTTTTTATCAAATCCACAGACCGCAGCATATGGACAATAATCACAGCTGCTCCGGTTCTTTAAAAGATACGGATTCACCTCTGTATTCCCCTTTAAAATAGCATTTCCAGCTTCTGCAATCCGATAGTTGGCATAATCCGCAATCAGCCTAAATTCTTCCTTATCCACAGCCTTATCGCTCTTTCGCACCGTTCCGTCCTTATTTACAGAAATCGGAAGGACATTGGATTTACCGGAAAGTTCCACATCCATGGCACGGTAAATATCATCCTCTGTATTTACCACTCCATCCAGACGTAAATTTTCCAATATCTTTCTTCGAATCTCTTCTTCAGATTCACTACCGGTTCCTTCCACCATCGGATCATCAATATGATAGTAGAACATACCTGCCGGCACTACCTCTTTTGCCGGATTTTGCTTTGCAAATAATTCCATTGCTGCATTCATATAAACTACAAGCTGAAGCTTCAGTCCATGATACAAAGATAGCAGTTCAAAACCGGTATTACCGGATTTATAATCAATAATCTTTACATATAACTTATCTTTGTCTTCATAAGTATCAATACGGTCAATTCTTCCCTGGAGCCGCATACGCTCTTCTTCACTGAGTTTAAAATTCACTGCATTTAAATCATCCGTATAGGAAAATCCCACCTCAAACTGCGATGGTTCAAATTTTCCCTGACGGATCTGGCTGGTCAGTGCCCAGATGGTCCGTGCAAAAATCTTTTTCATCTTTGCTACCTGATAACGGTTTGCCGCTGTATCTGCCATGGCTGCATTTCCACTGGAAGCAATTGCTTCTTCCATTGCCCGCTCCATAAGCTGTTTTTGTGCTTCTTCTGTAATATCAAACCAGCTATAGGATGATTCTTTCAGATACCGGCTATAATTTTCCAATGCCTGATGATAGATATTCCCCATATCCGCCATACGAAATTCAAAGAGTTCCCGTTCCTGTAAACGCAGTCCATAAGTCAGAAAATGGGCACAGGCACAGGCTGCATACTGTTCCAACCGCGTAACACTGTTCTTTAACTCATTTCCATAAAGAGCCTTTGCCACAGCCCGGCTGATTGGCTCTGCATGATATTTAAGCTCTGCTGCATCAAGAATAGCTTTTACCTGCTCCCGATATGCCGGTTCCTCTTCATACCAGTGCAGCAAAGCCTGCCAGAGTACTTCCTTCTCATCATTCCACCCGGCATCTTCCTGATACAGTCCCTCTAACAGAAATGCCATGCTGCTCTCCGGTGTTACCAGTGTTTCATCAACCTGTTCTCCCGTTATCAGCTCTGCTTTTAACCCCGGGAACAGTCCCTCAATCATATGAATAAAATAGGACGGGCGCTTTGCACTTCCATCACTACCTACCCTTGCATAGGTAAGATAAAGTTTTTTCGATGGCTTTGTCACTGCAAGATAAAGGTAAAAACGCTGGATAAAAACACGTTCCCTTGCTGTAGGAGCCAGTTCCATATGATTTTTCGCAAGTTCTTCTCTTTCCAGCTGGGAAATGATGCCGCCACGATTATCGGATTTTGGCACAATACCATCATTGACTCCCACGATAAACAATACTTTTATATCGTCAAGACGGGTTCTTTCGATATCACCAATCATCACGCAGTCATAGCCACCCGGAATCACGCCTACTTTGGCTGCTTCAAAGCCAGCCTCTAAGACCTTGGCATATTCGGATATGTCCATGACTTCATCACCCAGAAGCGTTGCCATCTTATCCAAAATATCCATTACGATGCGATAAATCTGTGCATATTCCTTTGCCTTGGCTAAGTCCTTCTCCTCTTTATACTGATTCTCCCGGTATTTTAACTGCTGCTCTATCTGTAAGGACACAATAAACTGATAGAGTGCTGTCGTGCATTCCCGTACGGTAGCACTTTTTTTACGAAATACAGCCGTCAATTTCAAAAATGGCTCCATTACACGGATCCGGAGTTCATTTAATGCTTCTAAATCTTCTTCCGTAACCTCATGGGTGGTATAAATAAATCTTGTCTCCCATTTTTTCTTTCCACGGATACCTGCTGCCAGTACATAATTTTCCAGCAGGTCAATCTCATCCTCACTGATTTGTGATAATCCGCAGCGCAGATAACGGAACATTGCTTCCTCTGAAAAATTGTCCTCGATTACCTGCAAAAGAGACCGGACAAATTCCAAAAATGGATGCAGTAAAATATTTTTCGTTGTATCTAAGAAAAACGGAATGCCAAACTCCTCCATAATCTGCGGCACATAGCTTCCATACTCTTCTATGGCACCGGAAATAATGGCAAAATCCCGGTAGCGGTATGCTCCGGTATGCACCAGCCTTGCAATCTCTTCTGCTGCATACTGCAGTTCTCTTCTTGGATTTGGCAGGGATAAAATCTCTATGCCTTCTTTGATTTCTTTCTCATCCTTCTTTTCGTAGCTATGATGTCTGGTACGGAACAGATTCTGCTCTAAGAACCGTAGTACCGGTGCCTCCCGGAACCGGTCAGCTTTGGGATTCTTTAATACCACCGGCTCTGTTACTTCAAAATGCTTCTCTTCCGCCATTTTCATTAGGCTGGCTACAGTCTTCTTACTCATGGCAAACAGCTCCTGCATATCATGATAGGAATAAATATCCTCTGCCGGGTCAATGGTTACTGTCACATATATATCTGATACAATTCCCATCAGGCGGTATAGCACGTTATTCTGAATCGGTGTAAATCCGGTAAATCCATCGAAAACCAGCACGGCATCCTGTAAAAGCTTTGATTCCTCTGCCATATCACAGAAGGCTTCTAAAACTTCTTCAGCAGTAATATACATCCCGGAAATTGCACTTCGAAAACCCCGGTACATGGTCAGGATATCCTGCAGTTTATAGGAAAATGCCGGTGGCATATTCTGTTCTTCAATAAATGTTTCCAAAGTATCCGGATCGATATTATACTGTGTCAGCTCTGATATCAGGGACTTCACTTCACTGATATATCCCATCTTTTTCATATTTCCCTGCATGACACATAAATCATCCATCCGCTCTTCGGCAACCTTACGCAATACAAGGTTTTTCCCGGTCTCCTCTAAAACTGCCATATTCGTCTTTCCTAATTCGTCGAAAATACGATATGCCAGTCGCTGGAAGCTGACCACATCTATATTCATAATACTGTTTTTTTCCTGTAACCGAACAAGTTCACGCTGCGTCTGCATCGTGAACTGTTCCGGTACTACTACATAATAATTTTTCTTTAAATTCTTCTGAGCTTCTTTGACTGTTTTGCGGAATACATAGCCTGACTTTCCGCTTCCAGCACTGCCCAGCACAAATTGCAGTGCCATATCAGATTCCTCCTACTGATTCTCCTACCAAAAGTTCTCCATTGATAATCACACGCTCCACCAGCGTTGTCTTAGGCTGCTCGATTCTCTGTACCAGACGTTTTACGGCCTCTTCCCCAATCTTTCTGGTATTCTGCCGTATGGTTGTAATCTTTGGGCTCATCATCTGGGATACTTTTGTTCCATCAAAACCTGCAATAGAAATATCATCCGGTACTTTTAGTCCCATTTCATCAATTACATTAATCCCACCAATTAATGCTGTATCATCCGGGTAGAGAATACAGGTCGGCGGGTCAGGCAGATTTAAAAGTTCCCTGGTTGCCTTTGCCACAAGCCTGGTATCTAAATATTCTCCTTCCTTTAAGTAGTCATCCGGAACATTCAGATTAAAGCTCTCCATTGTCTGGAAAAAGCTGGTCAGACGATCTCTGGTAACAGCCGAATGTTTTTCCCCATAAATGTATGCAATTTTCCGGTGTCCCTTGGAATAAATATAACGTACCAGTTCATTCATCCCTTTTACATTATTAGAAGAAACAACCGTGCAGTTGTAATATACATAATCCACAGTAACAATCGGAATATTACTCTGCAAAAGTTCCTGTACCTCCGGTTCATCAAACCTGGCACACACAATTCCAACTCCGTCAAAATTCCGGTATTTGCAGTGTTCAAGATATGACATCTTATGATTCACATGCTCATTATTAATAAAAGTGATATCATAGCCTAATTCTTCCGCCTTTTCTTTAAATCCATTTAAGATGCCAGAGAAATATTCATGGGTAAGCCCTCTTCCGGCCTCCTCTTTAAAAAGTACTCCTAAGTTATAAGAACGGTTCGTCTTTAATGCCCTTGCTGCCGCATTCGGAAAATATCCCATCTCCTGTGCTGCTTCTTTAATCCGTATCCTGGTCTTCTCCCCAATATCACTATGTCCATTCAACGCTTTACTTACTGTTGCCGTTGAGACACCGCAACGCTTCGCCACGTCCTTTAATGAAACCATTTCTTTTCTCCTTTTTATCCCCGTATCCACTCATCTGCAGATACTATATTTCAATTCCGACTGCCTCTTTTGCCAGCCGGTCTGCTTCTTCATTTCCTTCTACCCCTGAGTGCCCTTTTACTTTTACAAAATGAAGCGTAATTTTATCCTTTATGCTCTGAATATAGTCATAATAAGCAATGGTTCCTTTCTTATTCCGTTTCCATGCTCCTGTTGCCCACATTTCAATGCCCATATAGTCATAATATATCGTAAGCTCTGCCAGTCCAAGCTCCACCGCCTTCTCAATGGCAGCCATACTTCCTAATACTTCTCCTGCCACATTACGCATGGAAGCCATTTCTTCTTCCGAGCCTGAGCCTTGCAGTACTTCTTTTTTCCCATCTGCCATCAGAAAGCCGCCATATCCATATACCTTAGTTGCAATATTATAGGAACCATCCACAAAGGCATAATTTTCCGGCTCTTTTTCTACTGTCTGCTGCTTCTGACCGATATATTCTTCTGCTGCTTCCCTTGTTGGAAAGCTTTTAAACTCTGCTCCCGGAAAACCATCGGTCTGCTGCTTACATATATCCCAACTCATATAAATACCCGGTTTCTTTCCTTTTCGGACTGCATAAAACTTTGCTGCCATTCTTCTTCCTCTTACTATCTTTTATTTCTGTGAATTTTCTTCTTTTCTTAACTTACATCATTAGTTCTATTTTACCATTTTTCCCTTCGAATGGCTAGGACAAGCTTAGGATTCGTAACGATATTTTCCAAAGAAATGATTGTATACTGCAATTACTCTTCCCACACCAAGTACTGACAATAGTGTACCGGCTCCAATCCCGATAATTTCTCCCTTTATAATAAGTCCAGCGATACAGGTTATCGTAACGTTACACACATCAAAGCAGTTTTTGGTAAACCCTACCGACTTTCCGGTAAAGTCTGCAATTGCCTGTACAATTCCATCTCCCGGATTTGGTATGATACGCATATTTAAAGACATTGCGGCTCCTACACCTGTCAATATGATTGCCAGTATCAAAAGCATCAAACGTGCCGGAACGCTGCCCCAGAAAGTACCTGCACAGTCTTTGGCATATTCAGGAACGAATCTTGCAAAAAGGTTCATAAACCGGGTAAATACAATACTAAGTGGTATCTGCAGAATATCCAAAAACAGGCGTTTTACATATTCTCCTTTTTTGCGCCGGATGGTATGTAATATCATTTCTATCAATACAAAAATGCTATATAAAATCAGCGTCATATTGCCAAAATTCATTCCACTGATTACCGATACACTGTATGCCACCGAAATAATCGGAGATACGCCAAGTCCCGTCTTGGTATTTAATATAATTCCCATGGCAAGTAACAGTAATCCTGCCACATATACGATTCCTCTGTTTATTTTCTTTTGCAACTTCTCTTCCTCTTTTCTTTTATCATAAAATAGTTCTTACTCTACACTTTCAGAAAACAAATCCTGATAATCCTCCGGCATAAAGCGATGATAGATGATATGGCAGCCTTCGTCCTTAAAGCAATAATAATAGGAATCCTCTCCGCTTTCAAAATAGATGAGATAGTCAAAATCCTCTGTCTCAATTTTCTCAAAATGTATCTTCTCGCCGGTTTCTAAGAACAGCTTATGAATGTCCTCTATGGTGCAAGGATGTGTCTGCAGCAGAGCCACCAGCTTTTTAATAAAAGAATTTCCACTTCTTTTTTCATGCACATATTCTGCACCTTCTTCCGGCACTACAAAACAAAAGCGGTCCTTGTTTCTGCTGATTTCTACTCTGCCAAGCCGTATTCCTGCTGCTTCATAAAATTCCTTTTCCAATTCTTCCGTTGATTTTCCGCTCACTTCTTCTCCCAGAAAATGCTTTAATGAACTCAAAGGATAATATAACCGGATTTTTTCTTTCCGGTATCCAAGTTTTACCTGCTCTTCCTGTATGAAATCCATAATTCCTTTTTCTAATCTGCTATAATCCATTGTATGCTCCTTTAGACGTGGAAAAACAGAACCACCTTTCGACGATTCTGTTTCATGCTGATACAAAGTAAGCTTTGCCCACTTTGCTCAGTTTCTATTCTGCATTGATATACTCATAATCCAGGTCTAACTCAATTGCCACACTTCCATCATTGATTGTGCCATCAAATGTATGTGCTTCATCTGTTCCAAGACCCTTTACAATTCCATTTTCATATTCTTCTGCGGTACGCTGTGTCTGTAATACGAACAGCAGTCCCTTATATTCTGCCGGTGCTGTTACTTTATAAGTCTCTTTTATTTCATAGTAAGTCACCATCGGATACTCACTGCCATCCTCTACCGTCCAGTCACCAAACGTTGTCTCTGTATCTTCTGTGGCTGCCACCTGATATGTTGTGCCGGCACAAGCCACTTCTGCCATCATAGCCATGGAACTGTCTGTTGCAGCTACATGCTGCGGCAGCACCATTCCGGTAGTTGCATCCACGAGGCTGATGTCCTCATATTCGATATAAGCTTCTGCATCCGTCTGTATGCCATTCCATGGAATCTTTGCAGATAAAGTAACCGTATAAACTGTATTTCCTTCTTCGTCTGCCTCAGTACGATTCCAGCTTATCTCATACTCCGCCTGATTTAAATGATTGGTAAAATCAGATGCCTGCACAAAGGTCTCACCATCCATGGTTCCTGCCATATTGTATACATTGACATTTTTTATCACAGCGGTATTCTCTTCGGTTTCCATTTTGTGCTGATACATACCGGATAAAACATACCAGGTATCTTCCTTAAGATTTCCCTGTGCCTCTGTCTCCGTCTCTGTGGCATGTATCCCTTCCACTGCTTCTGTTTCTGTATTTCCTGCTGCCTCCTTGTCTGCATCTTTCTCCTTTGGTCCGCATCCGTCCAGCATTCCTAATACGACAATGCAAATCAAAGCTGCCGCCCATATTTTCTTCTTCATTTCCTGCTCCTTCACTCTATCCATAACACAATATATTCGTTCTTATCCCCGCATGCGATTGGTCGCACACGGACTTTACTATTATACCGTAGATGAAGGGGAAGTGCAAGGAGTTAATAGGAACTATTCGTTGCATTTAGAAGAAGCTGAAATGGATTTCGCTATTCCTACATAATATAAATGAAATAGAAATCTAATACATTTAAGCATCTGGTTCTTCTCCAGTTTTTTCCTTTGCATCCTTCTGTTGTAAATAAAAAATAGTTTTTTGTGTCTCTATCTCTTCTCTCAATTCCTCTTCTGTTGGCAAATACAATTTATATTTACTCGCAAATAATTGTTCATTCCCATGCAGAATGGAGTATTTTCTGTTTTCCCACTCTAATTCCTGAGCATATTACAATTTACCTTGATGTTTCTCTAAGCGCAGTTCTGGCATCCTTTACCTGTCCTGCCTCTATTTGCTTTTCAGATATTTCAATATCTCTGTACATGGCAATCTGTCTCATGGTTGACTCATAAGTCTCCATGCTCATAATTACCATATCTCCATATCCATTTTTCGTAATATAAATTGGTTCCTCTGCTTTATGACACATATCAGATATCTCTGATGTATTCTTCAAATCTTTAATTGGAATTATTTGTGGCATAATGTACACCTCCTATTCATGGTCTAATTATACCATAATTATGCCTTTTTCCCAATTTAATCATCATAAATACTATTGTTATTTACTCTTCCATTCTTGTTTTTCTTATAGACTCTAATACTTGACTCTCCAAAGTATCCTAATACCTACAAGAAAAAAGCAATCCTTTGACCTAATCAAAAGACCGCTTTTCTTGATTCTTACTAATTCATATTAATTCTCATTCATCTTCGCTAATTTTGCTGCCTGGTCGCCCTCACGGAACGAACGCCTCTTTGATTATAGGCTCGGAACAATTACCTCTATACAGTAAGAAGGCTCGGAACGTGTACCTCTTTGTGAGAGCTAATACGAACCAAATAAAATCTAAAATCGTTTGTTCTTTATCTAACAATGGATTAATTAAATTAACACATTTATCCTATCCCTTTAAAAAGTGTCCCGCCTCTTGTTCCAAAGAAAAACACAGCTCTTTCATCATGCTATTTTTTACTTTTTTTTCAAATGATTCTTTATATGTTTTTTTCAATTCCATACATCCATCAATCTCAAACACATCATGTTCATACTTATAATATGCTTGTCCATCTAAATATAAAATTCTCTTAATTCGATTACTTTTCAAGATGTCTACTAACCCAGTTTCATATGAAGCAAAGCAATGTAAAAAAGTAATATCATCTGATGTATTTCTTACTTTCATCTCTTCTAATACATTTCTTAAATGACATAAGTCCCATGCCATTCCTCTTACATCTCTGAAAAAATTATCTTTATCCCTATTTTGTTGCATGTGTCTGAAAAAAACTGTGTCACCACTATTGCACAGATACTTTCCTATCAAATATACTTCGTTTTCTAAATAGCATCCAACATTATTTATTACAAAATCTAAAAAATCTTCTATCTTTTTCCTATTTTCCTTTTTCCCCCCACTTTTTATAATAAAAGCTTTAAGTAACATCGCATAAATACTATCAAATAGTTCATAATCTTTTCCCTTATCATTTTTTATATACTGTAATCCCTTATATATCTTTTGATATGCATCTTCAGGCAATACAAATGGTGTAAAATCTCTTTTTTCAATCTGTTCATCTGACATTTCGGCCAACATACTATCTGCATATAAAGTATTATATATAGCATCTTCCTTAACAGGATACAAATTCAATGAAACCTCAAATGCATAATGCTGACATGTTGTTTGGAAATTCTTACTCCTAATATATTGAATCATATTCACCAAATCATTATCTTGTCTGTTTTTAAAAAACATACTACTAATATAACTAGATACATTTGAATCAAAATTGACACAAGTTGAAAATGCAAGAGGTACATTTTCTTGTTTTATTAACATATCTCTATTTATAATGAAGCAATGGTTATAATCGCCCATTCCACATATTTCGTATTTTCCAAATTTCTTGTTAAATTCATATAAAACCAAATTATCCACGCCCGAATCAAATAATAACAGTTTCCAATTTCTTTTTAAAATTTCTAACTCGCAACATTTTTCAATGACATTTTCACTATTTAATATCTCACTAATAAGTTTCCGCATATATTTCTCTCGTTTCTATTTTAAATATTTGTATCCTTGTTTCTCTTCTAGAATCATCATCTGATGTATTGCTATCTTATTCAGTTTTATTAATCTTTCTTTTTGTGACACTTTATCCTCTATCAACACTGCATTAATATTTTCCATATTTGATAAACAAATCAGCTCATTGATAGACGCATAATCCCTGATATTACCTTTTAAATCAGGGTTATTCTCTCTCCATTGTTTTGCCGTCATTCCAAACAATGCAACATTTAATACATCAGCTTCTGAAGCATAGATAATGGATGTCTGTTGGCTTGTCAACTCTTTTGGAATAAGATTTTCTTTTATCGCATCCGTATGAATACGATAGTTTACTTTTGCAAGTTCTCTTTTTGCATTCCATCCTAACTTCTCTTGTTCTTTTTCTTTGAGTCGTTCAAACTCTTTTATCAAGTAAATTTTGAATTCTGGACTTATCCACATACCAAATTCAAATGCTATGTCTTTATATGCATATGTACCGCCATATCTTCCTGCTTTTGCAAATATTCCTATAGCATTTGTTTTTTCCGTCCACTCTTTTACACTAATCTTATAACTATTCAAACCAGCGTTGCTTCTAATTATGGCGAATTCGCCATAATTAAAATTGGGATTGTGTATCTGTTCCCAAATACCCAAAAATTCCACTGTATTACGATTTCTTAACCAATCAGAAATAAAGAAATCCCCATCTTTGGCCTTTAACATATCTGTCAGGGAAATGAAATCTTTATCATCATGAGTCATTATAGATATTTCTGTTCCCTGCACTTCCACACTTTTTCCCATACGCCTATCCCCGTCTGCAAACATACGTTTTTTCTAATTATTATATATCATCATCATGATTATTTCAAGAACTTTTGTTCGATTTTCTTTATCCGTAACGAACGGGGTCTATACATACATCAAAGCCACCCAAATAGGGGTGTACAGTGCATCAAAGAAACCCAAAATAAGAAAAGGCGGGCAGAGACATACGTCAAAGTCCGTCTTTTTCATATATTTTTTGATTATCTTTCAATGACTAATATAAAACTAACTTCGTAAAAGCAAGCAAATCAGCCTTACTCATTCATCTTCGCTAATTTTGCTGCCTGATCTGCTGCAATCAATGCATCTAAGATTTCCTGGATATCACCATTCATAATCTTGTCCAGTTTATAAAGGGTAAGATTGATTCTGTGGTCGGTTACACGTCCCTGTGGGAAGTTGTAAGTACGAATCTTCTCAGAACGGTCACCGGTACCAATCTGGCTTCTTCTGGCTTCTGCTTCTGCATCATGCGCCTTCTGGCATTCTATGTCGTATAATTTGGCACGTAAAAGTGCAAATGCTTTCTCTTTATTCTGAAGCTGTGATTTTTCTGTCTGGCTGTAGATTACAATTCCGGTTGGATAATGAGTCAGACGAACTGCAGAGTCTGTAGTATTGACACACTGTCCACCGTTTCCGGATGCACGCATAACGTCGATTCGGATATCCTTTTCATCAATCTGGACATCAACTTCTTCTGCCTCCGGCATTACTGCTACTGTAATGGTAGACGTATGGATACGTCCACCGGACTCTGTCTCAGGCACACGTTGTACACGATGTACACCGGATTCATATTTCATAACAGAGTAAGCACCCTGTCCGGTAATCATGAAAGTAACACTCTTCATTCCACCAATTCCGATTTCTTCGCACTCCATTGTCTCTACTTTCCAGCGTCTGCTTTCAGCGTAATGGACATACATACGATAAATCTCAGCTGCAAATAAAGCAGCTTCATCTCCGCCGGCACCGGCACGGATTTCCACAATAACGTTCTTGTCATCATTCGGGTCTTTTGGAAGAAGAAGAATTTTTAGTTTCTGCTCTAATTCTTCTACTCTTGCTTTGGAATCATTTAACTCTTCCTTTGCAAGCTCCTTCATTTCTTCATCTGTTTCTTCGTCCAGCATAGCAAGAGAATCTTCAATATTCTGCTTACACTGTTTATATTCTTTATAAGCTTCCACGATAGGAGTTAAATCGCTCTGCTCCTTCATCAGCTTACGAAAACGTTCCGGATTATTTGCCACATCCGGTTCACTTAACTCACTCATCAACTCTTCATAACGAATCAATAAATCCTCTAAACGATCAAACATTTTAATTTCCTTTCCCTTTTACCACACGGTCATTCCGCGCAAGGTCTTTGATTACTTCAACTTCTGTAAATCCAGCATTACGCATCAGCTCAGAGACTGCTTCTCCCTGGTCATATCCGATTTCCATGTAAACATATCCGCCAGGATTCAAATAATCCTTTACCTGTCCGGCAATCTTCCGGTAAAAATCAAGGCCATCCGCTCCGCCATCTAATGCGTTTTCCGGCTCAAAATCCCGCACCTCCGGCATCAGTGACAGAATCTCTCCTGTCGGGATATATGGTAGATTTGCCATAATGACATCAAAGGTCTCTGTTATATTATCAAATAAATCACTCCGTACCCACTCGGCATCCACTTCATGCAGCTTTGCGTTTTCCTTCGCTACTAATAAAGCTGTTTTGGAAATGTCGCTTCCCATACCGGTAAGTTCCGGTGCATTTTTCAACACACTAATCAATACACAACCAGACCCTGTACAAAGGTCTAATACTTTCATCCCCGGCTTTACAATCTTCAATACCTGCTCCACTAAAGTCTCGGTATCCTGCCGCGGTATCAGAACATTGGAATTTACTTTGAATCGAAGCCCCATAAATTCCTGTTCTCCAATAATATACTGTAACGGAATATGCTCCGCACGTTTCTGCACTGCAATCTCATATTCCTTCTGAGCATCCTGTGTAATATCTTCTTCCCCGTGAACGTAGTAGTAACTGCGCTCAATCTTGCATACCATCTGTAAAAGATACCATGCATCCAGTGCGGCATCTGGCACTCCTGCATCTGTAAGACACTTTGTACCAAATTCCACTGCCTCTCTATAAGTCATATATTACGCCCTTTTCTTTTACATTTCGCTCAAATATTTTTTCCAGTCAAATACTGCTTCCACGGAAGCAATACCAACCTCAATCATAGAATCGTCCGGTTCTCTTGTAGTGAGCTTCTGTAACCATAATCCTGGTTTACTTAAGAAATTCACTACCGGATTATCACTTTTTCCGGCAAGCCGGATAAATTCATATGACACACCAGCAATCACCGGTATCAGCAGCAAACGAAGCACTACCTTCAAAATCCGGCTCTTTACATCAATAAATGCAAAGAAAATAATACTGATAATCATTACAAACAGGAGAAAACTTGTACCACACCGCTTATGCAGTCTGGAACTCTTTCTCACGTTTTCTACATTCAACTCCATTCCATGTTCAATGCAGTTAATGCATTTGTGCTCTGCTCCATGATACATGAATACACGCTGGATATCCTTCATTAAGGAAATTGAAGCAATATATGCCAAAAAAATCATCATTCGGATGACACCTTCAATCAGCGCCAGTGCCACATGGGATGTAATAAATTTCCGAAAAATCAAAGAAAGATAATATGGCAGAATCATAAAGATTCCAATGGCAAGTACAAAGGAAAATGCAACAGTAATACCCATTTCTGCTTTTTCTTTTTTGGCTGCTGCCTCTTTTGATAATTCTTTCTTTTTTGCTTTGGTGTCTTCCTCATCCTCTTCAAAGAAAGATGCGGAATATGTAAGCGTTGATATTCCAAGTGTCAAAGACTCCACAAAACTTAACACTCCGCGTAAAATTGGAATGTTCCGCAATGTCTTGTTTTTAATCAGTCCATAATACTCTTTGGTATCAACGGTAATCTCTCCATCCGGCTTCCGGACTGCCACGGCGTACTTTTCCTTATTTTTCATCATTACGCCTTCTAAAACTGCCTGTCCACCGATTCCCGAATATTTCATGTGTGACCTCTCTTCCTGTTTCTAAAAAAAGGTTGAGATTAGAAACCTCAACCTTATCTTTCAGTCACATTGTGCAATTTCTATTTCATGCCGTATTTCTTATTGAACTGCTCAATACGTCCACGAGCCTGGTTAGCTTTCTGCTGTCCAGTATAGAATGGATGGCATTTGGAACAAATTTCAACGTGAATATCCTCTTTGGTTGAACCAGTTACGAATGTGTTACCACAGTTACATGTAACTGTTGCCTGATAATAATCTGGATGGATTCCTTCTCTCATGTCTCTCACCTCTCATATATGAATTGCTTCGCAATTACGACATTTGTCTAATTTAAGTGCGATACTGTTTAGTTTCCGAATAAACAGCTTATTTATTGTAGCATAGGAAAAGCTGTTATGCAAGTGTTTTTAAACAAATTTTGTCTTTTTTACAGTCTGGATATATTCCCGGTTGTTTTTCGTCCGGACAAACATATTCAAGATGCTCTCAACCGCTTCATCGGTACGCATGCCATTGATTGCCTTACGCATAATAAATACAGCCTCCTGCTCTTCCTGTGTCAGTAAGAGGTCTTCTCTTCTTGTACCGGATTTTACAATGTCAATTGCAGGGAATACACGTTTCTCAGATAACTTACGGTCAAGCACCAGTTCCATATTACCGGTTCCCTTAAATTCCTCGTAAACAACATCATCCATCTTGCTTCCGGTATCTACCAGTGCTGTTGCAAGAATCGTAAGGCTTCCGCCCTCACGCATATTACGGGCTGCACCAAAGAAACGTTTCGGCATATGGAGGGCTGCCGGGTCAAGACCACCGGATAAGGTTCTTCCACTTGGCGGAACTGTAAGGTTATATGCTCTTGCAAGTCTTGTAATACTGTCTAAGAGAATCATAACATCCTTCTTATGTTCTACCAGACGTTTTGCTCTCTCAATTACCATCTCGGATACTCTCTTATGATGCTCCGGCAATTCGTCAAAGGTAGAATAAATAACTTCTACATTTGGTCCTTCAATTGCTTCCTTAATATCGGTAACTTCCTCCGGCCGCTCATCAATTAATAAGATAATCAGATGCATCTCCGGGTTATTCTGCTTTACTGCCTGTGCCACACCTTTTAATAATGTAGTCTTACCTGCTTTTGGTGGGGAAACAATCATTCCACGCTGTCCCTTACCAATCGGAGATACTAAATCTACAATTCGCATTGCCATTGCACTATGGCTTGTCTCAAGCCGGATTCTCTCATCCGGAAAGATCGGAGTTAAATCTTCAAAATTCTTCCGCTTTACAGCCTCTGACGGATGCAGGTCATTAATAGAAGTAATGTATAATAATGCAGAGAATTTTTCAGCCTGTGTCTTAATTCTGGTATTTCCGGTCACAATATCTCCGGTTTTCAGATTGAACTTACGAATCTGGGATGGAGAAACATAAACATCATGCTCTCCCGGCAGATAATTTTCACAACGGATAAATCCGAATCCATCCGGCATAACTTCAAGAATTCCATGTGCCTTCACACCGCTGTCTAAGTCCTTGTTTTCTTCTGCCACACGCTCCGTTTCATCTTTTTCCGAAATATGCTCATCCGGTGTATGTCTTACTGTGCTTCGACGCATCTCGCCCTCATGTCCCCTCGCTGCATTTTCCCGGTGCGGACGTTCTGCGCGATAGGTTCTGGTTTCTGCTACCTGCTCCGTAGTTTCTGTTGTACCTTCTGCTTCTTTCTTTGCTTCCTGCACCTTTGCTTCCTTTTCATCTTCCGCCAGCATAGCTTCTACTAATTCAGCTTTCTTTAAGGTAGAAATTCCTTTCATTCCCCTTGCTTTCGCCAGTTCACGCAGCACTGCCGCAGAAAGACTTTCATACTTCTCTCTCATTCTATTCTCCTTACCTCTTGCTTATTTGATTATCTGCTAAATAATTGGGATTTCTTTTTGAAATAAAAATAATTGGAACGTAAGATTCGTCTTTTCGTATTATACAACAGTTTCTTTCAAATAGGAAGTCCTTTTTCTTGCTTTAAAAATTTTTTAATGATATGATACTAGACGGAAGTAATCAATGGCTAAGAAAAGGAGACGAACTATGGATACCAACGAAAAAGCAATTGAAATGCATAAAAAATGGAATGGAAAATTAGAAACCATCTCCAAGACACCGGTAAAGACCCGGGAAGATTTATCTATCGCATACACACCTGGTGTTGCGGCTCCTTGCCGTATCATCGCAGAAAATAAAGAAGAAGCTTATACCTATACCATGAAGGCCAACACCGTTGCCGTTGTATCAGACGGAAGCGCTGTTCTCGGTCTCGGAAACATCGGACCGTATGCAGCCATGCCGGTTATGGAAGGAAAATGTGTACTGTTTAAAGAATTTGGAAATGTCAACGCTGTTCCAATCTGCCTTGACACACAGGATACCGAAGAAATTATAAAAACTGTTAAAAATATTGCTCCAGGATTCGGCGGCATCAACTTAGAGGATATTTCCGCCCCACGTTGTTTTGAAATTGAAGAGCGTTTAAAGGAAATGCTTGATATTCCGGTCTTCCATGACGACCAGCATGGTACTGCTATTGTTGTTCTTGCCGGAATCATCAACGCTTTAAAAGTAACCGGAAAAGAAAAAGAAAACTGCCGCGTTGTTGTAAACGGTGCCGGTTCTGCCGGTGTTGCCATCACCAAACTGTTACTGACTTACGGCTTTAAAAATGTTATTATGTGTGACCGCATGGGAATCATCGGCAAAGATTATCCTGACTTAAACTGGATGCAGAAGAAAATGACCGAAGTTACCAACCTTTCCAATGAATCGGGTACCCTTGCCGATGCATTAAAGGGTGCTGATATCTTCGTTGGTGTTTCCGCACCAAATATCGTGACTCAGGAAATGGTTGCATCCATGAATAAAGATGCCATTCTTTTTGCCATGGCAAATCCTACTCCGGAAATCATGCCAGACCTTGCCAAAGCTGCAGGTGCTAAAGTGGTCGGAACCGGAAGAAGTGATTTCCCGAATCAGGTAAACAACGTCGTTGCTTTCCCGGGAATCTTCAAAGGTGCTTTAGAAGGACACGCTTCCCAGATTACAGAAGAAATGAAGCTTGCTGCTGCAAAAGCAATTGCAGGGTTAGTATCTGATGAAGAATTAAATGAAGACTTTATTATGCCGGAAGCATTTGACCCGCGTGTTGCCGAAGTGGTAAGCCAGGCAGTCAAATCACACATCCGCTAATGAAAAACGACACGATTTCACTGTGGGGGGAGAAGCGCTACCACTCTCTGGACTACTATTTAAAAAATACCTATCACGAAAAGGTATACCGGATTGCATTAAATGCCGGACTCAGTTGTCCCAACCGTGACGGACGCTTAGATACCAGAGGCTGTATTTTCTGCTCTGCCGGTGGCTCCGGAGATTTTGCCGCCTCTCCCACACTTTCTATCACAGAGCAGTTAGAAACTGAGAAAAGGATTCTGAGAGCAAAAAGAAACTGCAACAAATTCATTGCATATTTTCAGGCATTCACGAATACTTATGGTTCTGTGGAACACCTGCGGGATCTTTATATGCAGGCAGTAAATGACCCGGATGTGGTTATTATTTCCATTGCCACAAGACCTGACTGTCTGCAGCCTGAGATTCTTTCACTGCTTGCCGAAATCAATGAAAAGAAAACCGTCTGGGTGGAACTTGGTTTACAGACAATCCATGATGACACCAGAGTGTTTACACGAAGCGGCTTTACTTATGAGACTTTTCAAAAGAGTCTCTTCGCCCTTCACGCCCTTTCTATCAAGGTGATTGTTCATCTGATTTTAGGACTGCCCCACGAAACAAGAGAAATGATGTCTGCATCCGTTCAGGCAATTGCAAATCTCCCGGTCTGGGGAATCAAGCTGCAGCTGCTTCATGTATTATCCGGCACCGATTTAGCCGCTTATTATGAAAAGACACATTTTCCGGTATTTTCCATGGATGAATACTGTGAAATGATTATTGACTGTCTGGAGCTTCTGCCTCCGGAAATGGTGATTCACCGGATTACCGGCGATGGTCCGAAGGATTTACTGATTGCGCCGATGTGGAGCACCGGAAAACGGACTGTTTTAAATCAGATTCACCGCCGCTTAAAAGAACGGAATACTTACCAGGGACGCTTAGCAACGAAGAGGTGATTTTATGGCTGAACCAGCTACTTTATATAAATTAATTATTCTGCACATGCTTGAACATATTGATTTTCCATTGTCCAATGCACAGATTTCAGATTTCTTTTTAGACAGGGAATATACCGACTACTTTACGATTCAGCAGGTCATTCATGACCTGATGGATTCCGGGCTTGTCCGTACGGAAAACACCCACAACAGTACACGGTATATCATTACTCCTGCCGGAAAAGAAACGCTGCATTTTTTTCATAACAAAATATCCCCTTCTATTGAAGAAGATATTGCTGCTTATTTTCAGGCAAATAAGCTTGCCATTAAAACAGAAAATGCATATCTATCCGATTATTACAAAACACCGGAACAGGAATACGGTGTGCGATGCCAGCTCCGGGAAAAAGGCCGTACCCGCCTTGATTTTACTTTAACTGTCCAGACAAAGGAACAGGCGGAAGCCATCTGCACCAACTGGCAGAATCAGGCAGATGATGTATTTGCCTGTCTGATGGATTTACTTTTAAAATAAATATCTAAAATAAATGTTATTCAAAAAGCGGAACAACGAGAAGATTTTTCTCTCTGTTCCGCTTTCCATAATTTCTTATATTTTCAGTTATTTTGTCCTTTTTATTTTATTCTTTTTTATTTCGCTCTTTTACTTCGCTTTCTTCTTTCTGCCATTCTTTGAAGGCTTCTGCTTCTTTACGCTGTAACCAAAGCTTCCAAGCTTCTTACCCAGCAGAAAATATTCTCCATGGGAATAAGTCACCAGTCCGCTCTGATTCAGTTCGAATTTACCTTTTTCATTCATATAGGAATCATCAACGGTAACGCCTACTACATCTGCCAGAAACATATCATGGCTTCCAAGATGTAATATCTGGCTTACCTTGCAGGCAATGTTTACCGGACTTTCTGCAATTCCCGGTGCCGATACCTGCGGAAGGTTCAGTGGTGTCAGATGCATGGCATCAAACTTGTCAACGTCACGGCCGGATTTTACGCCACAATAATCTGTGGCACAGACCAGATCCTTCGTCACAAGATTTACAACAAATTCACCAGTTTCCGTGATTATTCCATGGGAATATCGTTCCGGACGGACAGATATGGAAAGCATCGGCGGATTCGTACATACCGTTCCTGCCCACGCTACCGTAATAATATTCGGTTTTTCTGTCGGTATCTGACAGCTTACCATCACTGCTGGAACCGGATATAACATATTACCCGGCTTCCATGTTTCTTTCGCCATTTCAATTCTCCTGTATAAGTTGTTATCTTATTTCTGTCTCTGATATGGGCATTTATACCTGCTATCATCCTGCCGTAAGCATTTACGCTTGCTGCAATCCTGCCATTAATGTCGGAATCATCTGTTTCTTACGGGATACTACTCCCTTTAAGTAAAAGCTGCCTGATTCATCCGGCTCTCCAAAGCACTCCTTTAAAAGGCTGCCTGCCTGTGCTCCGGCATAGATTACTTCCGAATTCTCATCCAGAATGTCCGTCAGCATCACAAATACGGCATCCAGTTTCTGCTCTCCCAATGCAATTTCCAGATATGGCTGCAGCTTCTTCTTCGCCATGCCAAGCTGCACGTCACTCATGGCACTAAGCTGTGCTACACCAAAATCAAATTCATCGGTATGGAAGGTTTTAAAATCCTGATAAAACAGTTCTTCTGTTGTCTTTTTCTTAAAATCACTGCCGGCTTCAAACATCTTCTTGGCCAGCTCTTCAATATCTACTTCTGCAATCTTCGCCAGTGCTTCTGCTGCTGCCCGGTCCATCTGTGTACAGGTCGGTGAACGGAACATCAAGGTATCTGAAATAATTGCTGCCAAAAGAATTCCAGCTGTCTTTTTATCAATGATTGCTCCCTTTTCCTGATACATCTGATAAATAATCGTTGAAGTACAGCCCAATGGCTGGTTCCGGAAAAATACCGGAGCAATCGTCTCAAGGCTGCCTAGTCGGTGATGGTCAATAATTTCTAAGATTTCTGCATCTTCGATTCCATCTACTGCCTGGGATTTTTCATTATGATCAACAAGGATCACCTGTTTTTTCTGTAAATTTAAAAGATTTCGTCTGGAAAACATACCGACATATTTTCCATTCTCATCCAGTACCGGAAAATCACGATGACGCACTTTAGACATAGTCTCTTTCACATCATCCACATAATCCTCTAATTCGAATGTAATCAGATGCTCCTTTTTCATAATATATTTAATCGGCATACTCTGATTAATCAAACGCGCCACGGTAAATGTGTCATATGGTGTGCTGATAAGCATACAGTCTTTCTCTTCTGCAAGCTGCACAATGGTCTTTGTAATCTTCGCTCCGGAACAGACAATCACACAGCTTGCATTCATTTCCAATGCACAGAACTGTGATTCATAACGGTCTCCTAAGATAACCATATCGTCATCTTCAATATACTGCTCCATCATATCCGGTGTGGTAGCCGCAACAACAACCTTACCTTTTATGAAGTAACCATGCTCATTTCCTGTTACAAGAGTTCCATTTAAAGTCTCAACAATATTCTTATACTGCGTCCGGGCAGTTGCAAGAATCCGGTTGTCCAATACATCCATATAGGATTTTGCAATATCACTGGTAACAACCATTCCCTGCAGATTGTTCTCATTGTCAGTAATCGGCAATGACACGACATCTAAATTCTTCATCAGCTCCCATGCCCGTTTAATGGAAATGTGACTGCTGACGCCCTCCGTTCTACGATATTCAATATCCTTAATCTGTGCACCGACATCTGTTATCAGTTCCGGTTCCGGTACATCAAAAAATTTTAGGACATACTTCGTCTCTTCGTTCATATGTCCTGCTCTTTTCGGTATAAAAATACCGTCCTCTGTTTGATTTTTTAAATCTGCATAGGCAATCGCCGCACAAATAGAATCTGTGTCCGGATTCTTATGTCCAATTACCCATGTCTTTCTCTTTCCCTGTGTCATATAATTCCTCGTTTTAACTACTGCTTAAAAATTAAATACTCCAAGAGAATATAGAATAAATGCCACCAATACTACAAAATTGATAACAGAAAACCAGGTTAAGCATTTTGCATAACCTTTTACGGTATTCAAGCTCTTCTCTAAAGTATCATTTTCCTCTAACTTAACGGTAAGCTCTTTAATTAAGTCCTGCATATTGCGGTAGCACTTTACATCTTCGGTATGTATTTTCTCAGCCAGTTCCAGTTTCATGCTGTCTAACTGCTGGGAAATTTCCTGTAAAGATGCCTGCATCTGTGCAGTCTGTTCTGCGGTTCTTCCGGTGGAATCACTTACGTCTGCTGCAATCTTTTCAGACAGTGCATTCAATTTTTCTTCTACACGGTTAATCATTTCTTCCATCTGACCGTGTACTCCGGTAAGAAGAACATCTGCTTCTGATTTACGTGCATTTAAAACATGCTGCAGTTCTTTTGCTTTTTCTTCTCTTTCATCTACGATATTCTGTAATTCCTGCACTTTGTCTTCTTTTGTAACAAGCAAAGCCTGAAGCTGTTTTGCTTTCTCACGGAATTCATCAATCTGCTTTAATAAGAAATCTTCCTTATCCATTCCTTTATCCACCTTACTGTTTGTCCTCTCTGACCTGTTATGCTGTTCGTTTTCTTTTAACGAAGGGGCTGCCTTTCTGGTCTCTGTATTTCTTATCTGTACCTTCTGTTGTGTCACCGGCTCTTTTCTGCTCCGGTCCGGCGTCCCATAACTCTTCGCATTTTTACGGTAAAACATCGTTTTCAGCACATCAAAAAAGCTTTTCACTACCGTCTTCCTCCTGCGGAATCTCTTCCATTCCTATTACTGCTAGACACATTCTAGCATTTACCCTGTGATTTGTCCAGCAAATGCTCAACCATTGCTTTCTCCTTTGCTGTCAAATCTGCATCTGCCAGCAAATCCGGTCTTCGTTCCATGGTTCTTTTAATGGATTGTTCTCTCCTCCATGCTTCTACCTTTGCATGGTCTCCGGAAAGTAAAATAGCTGGAACTTTCTTTCCCATCCAGTCTTCCGGTCTGCTATACTGCGGATATTCCAATAAATTTCCTTCAAAGGATTCTGTGGTTCCGGATTCATCATTTGCCAGTACGCCAGGCACCATACGGGATATCGCATCCACCATGACCATTGCCGGAAGTTCTCCTCCTGTCAGCACATAATCTCCAATCGACACATAATCCGTCACAATTTCTTCTAACACACGTTCATCGATGCCCTCATAATGCCCACAAAGCAATACCAGGTCTTCTTCCTTCGCATAATCCTTTGCCATTTCCTGCTGAAACGTATTGCCCTGAGGTGTAAGATATACTGTTCTTGGCTTTCTTCCAATCTTCTGCGCCACTGCCTGCCACGCATCATAAATCGGCTGTGCCTGCATTACCATCCCGGCTCCGCCACCATACGGATAATCATCTACTTTTTTATGACGGTCTAACGTATAATCCCGGATGTTAATTGTTTCTATATTTAAAAGTCCTTTGCCAACTGCTCTTCCGATGATACTGGTATTCAGTCCCCGTTCTACCATATCCGGAAATAATGTTAATATATGAAAATTCATTTTGCTACCTACTTCTTATTAATATCACGAAGCCCATTTAAAAGGTGTACCGTAATGGTGCCTTCCTCTATATTGACATTTTTTACACAATCCTTAATTGCCGGAAGTAAAATATCATCTTCCCCATCTTTATGTAATACATAAATGTCATTTGCACCGGTCTGAAGTACATCCTTTACTTCACCTAAATCTTCTCCGTCATCTCCGACTGCCTTTAAGCCAATCAAATCAGCCACGAAATATTCATTCGGAGCCAGCTTTACAGCATTTTCCCTTGTTACATATAGCCCTCTGCTCTTATACTTCTCTACATCATTTATATTATCAAATTCTTTGAATTTTAATATTACCAGATTTTTAAAGAAGCGCGCCTGTGTAACCTGAAGCTCCATCGGTTCTTTTCCAGTATCCAAAAATACCTGCTTCAGCTTTTTAAAACGCATGACATCATCTGTTGTCGGATATACCTTCACTTCGCCACGCACACCATGTGTATTGGTAAGTACACCTACCTGCAGCATTTCTTCCTTCCAGTCTTCCTGCACTTTCTTCATATCCTATCCTCTTTCTCTTATACTTCCCGTTCTTCAGGCAAGCCTGAATTTAATTATACAAAAGAAGCATAACTGCCGCAAGTAAAAAAGGTAAGATTCTTAAGAATTCTTAGGAATCTTACCTTCTAACGGTCTCTTACTTTTTTATAATCAAAATTGCTCTTATAAATTAAAGTTTTCTACATTTCGCACTTTTGCAGTATCCGTTGCAGTAATCTGCCGGATTCCGCTCTGTTCAATGTTCTCTCCAACAAAGAACTGATACTGCTGCAGTACCTGATCTTTGTGCATATCGGATAATGCCTTCTCAACATCCAGACTATGTATATCACTTTCAGAACCTTTCATCTCGTAGGTACGATCCGGCTGATACTGTGCTGCATAATCTGCTGCCCCAAAATCCTGTTCTCTTCGTACCGGAGTCTCTAAGGTATCCTTCTGCTGCTGTTCAGATGCACCGGCATCTGCTGCCGTCTTAACAACCGGTGTATCTTCTACTGCATTCCGGATATTCTGTATGCTGTTGTAATCGTAAAATCCCGCATTGGGACGAATTCCTGAAATATTCATAACGATCACGTTCCTCACATCATAATTATCTGCTACTAATTTTATCGGATAAATTCAACAAAAGTTAACCCTTTTCTCCAAAAAGATTTTCTTTTATTTATCCAGCATTTTCTTTAACTCATTCATAAAGGTATTTACATCCTTAAATTCACGATATACAGATGCAAAACGAACATACGCCACTGCATCTAAATCTTTAATCTTATCCATCAGGATCTCACCAATTACAGTACTTGGGATTTCCTTTTCTTCCCGATTAAAAATCTCTGTCTCCACTTCATCAACCAGTCTGGTTATCTGCTCCACGGATACCGGTCTCTTATGGCAGGCACGAAGTACACCTGCTTCAATCTTGGAACGGTCATACTGCTCTCTGCAGTTATCCTTTTTTATTACAATCAATGGAATTGTCTCAACTTTTTCATAAGTTGTGAAACGTTTTCCACAATCGTCACATAATCTTCTCCGGCGAATGGAGTTATTGTCATCTGCCGGTCTCGAATCAATTACTCTGGTATTTTCACTGCTGCAAAATGGGCACTTCATCTTTTTTCTCCTATTCTAAAAGCTACGCAAAACACGCTTTGTGAATTTTGCGTAAATAATACCGTTTTTCCATCACCAAACGTTCATAAAGAACTGCTGATATCAGCTTTTACAAATATTGGTCGTACTATTTTTAGTATAACTTTCTCGGATTCTTATGTCAACTAACTTTTCACATCTTCTACACAGACATCTACCAGAATAATATCCGGTCCAATCCGCACAACACGTTTCCATGGAATAATATATTCGCATGCCGGACAAAAAATACAGAAAAATTTTCCCGGCGCAGCTACAACCAGTGCACAGATTCTTCCATTGCACTCATCCAGTTCCAAATCCACCACATTTCCCAGGCAGCAACAGTCTGCAATATTAATCACCTGCTTTTCACACAATTCACAATAACGTATCATGTGCCTGCCCCACTGTGCCTTTTCTTCTATTTATACTATGCCGGATTTTTCAAAAGGTTCCTTATACGTTGAAACGGAATAAAATAATATCGCCATCCTGAACAACGTAATCTTTTCCTTCCAATCTTACCAGTCCCTTTTCTTTTGCTGCTGTCATGCTTCCACACTCAATCAGATGGTCATAGGATACCACCTCTGCACGTATAAATCCACGCTCGAAGTCGGTATGAATCTTTCCTGCCGCCTGCGGTGCCTTGGTTCCCTTGGTAATAGTCCATGCTCTTGTCTCATCTTCTCCTGATGTAAGGTAGCTGATAAGTCCTAACAATTTATAGCTTGCTGCAATCAGTTTCTCAAGTCCGGATTCTTTTAATCCAAGGTCCTCTAAGAACATTGCTTTTTCATCATCATCTAATTCCGCAATTTCCTGTTCAATCTGTGCGCAGATAACAAATACTTCACTGTTTTCTGCGGCTGCCTGTTCTCTTACTCTTGCAACATGTGGATTATTTGCGCCATCATCTGCAAGGTCATCCTCACTTACATTTGCTGCATAGATAACCGGTTTTGCAGTTAATAAATTATAAGATGCAAACCATGCCTGCTCGTCCTCATCATCACTCAACGGATAAGTCTTTGCCATCTTTCCTTCTTCCAGATGTGCCTTTAAGGATTTCAAAAGTGCCTCTTCTTTTGCAAGTGTCTTGTCCATTCTTGCCTGTTTGGTAACTTTTGCAATTCTTCTCTCTAAGATTTCAATATCAGAAAAGATAAGCTCTAAATTAATGGTCTCAATATCACGAACCGGGTCAATGCTTCCGTCTACATGGACTACGTTGGTATCTTCAAAACAACGTACAACATGAACGATGGCATCTACTTCACGAATATTGGCAAGGAACTGGTTTCCAAGTCCCTCTCCTTTGCTGGCTCCTTTTACAAGTCCTGCAATATCTACAAATTCAATGACTGCCGGTGTTACTTTCTTGGAATGATACATCTCGCCTAACACCTTCAGACGGTTATCCGGTACGGTTACGATTCCCACATTCGGGTCAATGGTACAAAACGGATAATTGGCTGATTCTGCGCCTGCTTTGGTCAGTGAATTAAATAATGTACTTTTTCCTACGTTTGGTAAACCTACGATTCCTAGTTTCATTTTATCTTTTACCTGTTCGAAAATCCTTAAGTTATCAGGTTTTTCGCCTTTCTATGTTATTTTACTACATAATTTATCATGCAAATTTTTAAGCTGTATCAAACTCTTTTCTGCCATGTTGGCAAAAGGAGCTTAATACAGCCTATTATTATATCATAAGTCTTATTATTTTGAAACCATCAAAATTTAAAGTTCATGTTTTCCGCCTATTATCGGTGAAAACTTTATTCATCCACAGATACCTCTGCAAGATTCCGGACAGAAAAATTGTCCTTTTCAAGTTGTTCTTTGGATTCCCTCTTGTTCTTTTCAATAGCACTTGCTTTGTTGAGGTCTGTCTCTACAAACACACTATAGTCTTACCACCATTGCAGGCAACCAGTGAAAAGACCAGCTTCTTTTATCCGGCTTCCGGTTCTCTTTTTATAATACTCTTTGAATAGCATCTACTACCTGCTGCCACTCTTCCATGGCTTTCGGATAAAAATGCTCTATCTTTTCGATGTTTTTTTCTTTTCCGGCACACTCCAGCTGGTAAAAGAAATCTCCAAGCGTTCTGGCTCCGATGCCCCAGGCTTCACCCTTTAATCCATGGGACTGGGTTACGAATGTTTTCCATAATTCGTTCATGTTTTCTGTATCTGTTGTAGTTTCTGAATCTATGATAGTTTCTGCAGTTTCTTTCATTGTTACTACATGATTTATCTTAAGAGTTTGGAATGCTTTCTCTAAATGATGCTGCTTCTTCTCTTTTTCTTTTGCAAAGATGCCTAACAATTCTTTATAGAACTGTTCATCTCCATCCGCATAGGATAAGCCTTCCTCTGCTGCAATTCCATTCTTCTCAAGATAATGTAATAAGCCTCTTAGCTTTATTATCTTTGTATCATCCATGTTTCCCTGGAAAACCATATTTTCTTCCGGCTGATAATCCCTAAGATATTTCTGCAGCATAATCTCCAGTGTACCCGGTTTTACCGGCTTGGTAATATACTCTGCAAATCCTTCGTTTTTGTACAGTTCTTTTGCACCAGCTGTTGCATTAGCGGTAAATGCCACTGCCTGCGTATAATGATTTCGTCCTTTCTCATCTGCACGGATGAGGTGCAGCGTCTCTATGCCATCCGGCTTTGGCATCATATGGTCTAAAAGAAGTAAATCATATGTTTTCTCTTCACATTTTTGAACGGCAGTATTTCCATCCATCACGGTTTCCATTTTAACCTTTGTCTTATGTAAAAGATGTTCTAATACCATCAGATTCTGCTCATTATCATCTACCGCAAGAATGGTAAAGCTGCTGTAATCCGCATTCATACTTTTCTCACTCTGCTTTGTAAAATGATGTTTTTCCGATACTTCTATCCACGGAATCCGAACCGTAAAGGTACTTCCCTTCGTCACTTCACTAATCAGGCAGAGGCTTCCACCCATAGCCTCTGCCAGCTGTTTCGCAATATCCAGCCCGAGACCGATTCCGTCTTTTCTGCTGTTCCTGGCAGTATTGCCCCGTTCAAAGCTTTCAAAGATTTTATCCTGCTCTTCTTTTCCTATTCCAATTCCACTGTCTGCCACAGCTATCTTCAAAAAGGTATCTCCATTTTCTGCTGCTTTTTCTACACCCAGCTCCACAAAGCCTTCATCTGTGTATTTCACCGCATTTTCCAGTAGATTTATGATAATCTGACGGATATGTGCCTTGTCTCCATAGAAATGTTTTCCTGGTTTTAATAATGGTTCCTCCATCCGCAGCCGGAAGTTTAAAGATTTCTTCTCTGCCTGTGGCCTCATCTGGGCTGCTGCGTCATGGATAACCTCTTCTAAAGCAAATGCATCCTTCTTTATCTGAAGCGTACCACTTTCTAACCGGGAAGCATCTAACACTTCTTCTATCAGTGCAATCATACTGTCACCGGCAGATGCAATTTCTCTGGTATATCTACGGATTTTCTCTTCTGATGTTTCTTCCGCAATCACTTCATTCATACCAAGTATCGTATGCATCGGAGTCCGCAGCTCATGGCTCACTTTCATTAAAAATCTGGTCTTGGCTTCATCCGCACTACGAAGTCTCTGCATCATTTCCAAGTTTTCTGTCTGATCGATAAACCAGAGCATGCAGCCATCTTTCTCACCATTTTCCACAATATCCTCCATACGAAGTTCATAGATGCGGTCATTTTTATGCAACAGCCTTTCCCGGTTTGTCAGTGCCTGCAGGATTTCTTTTTGCCTGCTTGCGGCACTTCCTACCTTTATTTCCGGGAAAAGTTCCTTCATACGCTGATTGACGGAGATAATTTTATTTTCTGCATCCAGGATAATCAGGCCTTCTTTTCCATAATGAAATGCATTATCCACAGCAGCCTGCTGAGAACCAAAATATCCATAATGAATCATTGCCATCATCATGCAGAACATCATAGTTGTCATGGCAATGACTACCGGATTATAACTGCCAAATACACCCAGACCCTTTAAGATTAATTCCAGTGCAAAAGTTCCCACACCTGCTATCATATAGAGAATCCGTTTCTTATGAATTGGCGAACTCTCCCCGTAACGCATGATACACAAAATAAGTACCGCAAGTATTACCGTTCCCAGATGTATATAATGTAGTTTCCAGATGATTCCGGGTATAACTTCAATCCGGTGATATATGCCATCTTTCAATATCCGCATTGTTTTATAAAAATATGGATGATATTCTGCCGTAAATACTCCTGTCAAAACAATTGTATTAATTACTGCCTGAATAAAATAAATAAATTTAGGAATTTTAAGTCTTCCAAACTCCGATGCAAACCAGAGAAATGCCATTAAAAATCCTGCCTGTCCCACATACTGGATACACAGCCCGGCAAGTGCCTCACCAACGGTATCCGAATGCACCAGTTCCAGATGAACTCCCACCACAAACAGCATGGAAAAAATATCATAAATAATAAATGCAAGCTGTGCTTTGGAGCGCTTTTTACGAAGGCAGATTGCCAACATAAAAAGCATCAGGATAATCGCTATAATATTTACCGACACAAGAAAATAGAACATACTTATTTTCCTTTCGTAAAAGTCTTTTTGACTCTTTTACCATATTATAGCGGAATGCCTGATGCTTTTCCACTGATTTTATTTTGCAAATAAAGGAGTAGATAAATAGCGGTCCCCGGAATCCGGAAGCAATACCACAATGTTCTTTCCTTTATTTTCTTTTCTTTTTGCCAGCTCAACAGCTGCCTTTAATGCAGCTCCTGCACTGATTCCCACAAGAATTCCCTCGCTGCGGGCAAATGCTCTTCCTTCTTCAAAGGCATCATCATTTTTGATTGGAATAATCTCATCGTAAACAGAAGTATCCAGTGTATCCGGAATAAATCCGGCACCGATTCCCTGAATTTTATGAGGTCCGACTTTTCCCTGGGAAAGAACCGGACTGGTTGCAGGTTCTACTGCAACAATGTGTACGGACTTCTTCTGCTTTTTCAGATATTTTCCAACTCCGGTTATGGTTCCACCGGTTCCGACTCCTGCCACAAAAATATCAACGCTGCCTTCTGTCTGTTCCCAGATTTCCGGTCCTGTGGTTTCTTCATGGGCTTTTGGATTTGCCGGATTTTCAAACTGTCCTAAAATAATTGAACCTGGAATCTCTTTATGAAGTTCTTCTGCTTTTTCGATTGCACCCTTCATTCCCTTATACCCGGAGGTCAGTACAATCTGTGCTCCATACGCCTGCAGAAGATTCCGACGCTCTACCGTCATGGTTTCCGGCAATGTTAAAATTGCATGATACCCTTTTGCAGCCGCCACAGAAGCAAGTCCGATTCCCGTATTACCGGAAGTTGGCTCGATAATCGTAGCTCCCGGCTTTAATTTGCCCTTTCTCTCTGCATCTTCAATCATGGCAAGAGCCACTCGGTCTTTTACCGAACCTGCCGGATTAAAATATTCCAGCTTGGCAATGATTGCCGCATCCTCTACACCTGCCTCTTTCATATAATTATGAAGATAGAGCATCGGCGTCTTTCCAATCAGTTCCGAAGCACTGTCCACTATTCCTTTCACACACGTTTCCTTCTTTCTATTCCATTCCTTTGATATATCCGGTTGCAGACTGAATTGCCACTGCACCATCTGCAACTGCTGTGACTACCTGACGCAGGCTTTTCGTCCGCACATCTCCTGCCACGAACAGTCCCGCAAGACTGCTGCTGCAGTCTTCTCCTGCAATCACATAGCCTTTCTCATCGAGAACGTCAAGGCTCTTTAATAATTCCGTATTTGGAATCATTCCAACCGCTTCAAAAACACCATCTACAGCTATTGTCCCACCGTTATCTAAAATAATACCATCTACTTTATCTTCCCCGATGATTTCCTGTACTCTCGTATTGGTAAGTATCGTTACATTGGAAAGCTCTTCTAATTTCTTTTTTGTCTTCTCTGCTCCACGGAATTCTGCTCTCCGGTGAATGAGATATACCTGTTCGCAGATATCGGATAAATACAATGCATCATCCAAGGCGGTATCTCCACCACCGATGACTGCGGCTTTCTTTCCCTTATAAAAGGCACCGTCACAGACTGCACAAAAAGAAACTCCTTTTGCCAGCAGCTTTTCTTCTCCCGGCACCCCTAATCTGCGGTTCTGACAGCCTGCCGCATAAACTACGGTTTTCGTTTCTATGTTCTTTCCATCTTCACAGGAAATGACAAAGCTTTGCTCTTTTTTTGTAATGGCTGTAACCTCTGCCTCTTCAATGGTTACTCCAAGTCCTTCGGCATGCTCTAAGAATGCCTCTCCTAAAGAATAACCGTCTTTGCCCGGCAGTCCCGGGTAATTATCTACCCGGCTGCTGTATGCAATCTGTCCGGTTCCAAGATATTCTTTTTCCAGTACAACCGCATCGAGGTTTGCCCGCTTAGCATAGATTGCCGCACTTAAACCTGCCGGTCCACTTCCAATGATAACTACATCTAACATATTACCAGATCTTCCTTCGTTGATTCGTCGCCTTCAATATGAAATGAATTGAGTACCGGCTGTTCCGGTTCCATCAGAGAGAGAATCATATAGCTTGCTTTACTGTCATATGCAAGACGCTTATCTTCTTCGGATGGTCTTGAAGGAGATTCCGGATGGGAGTGCCAGTTGCCTAAAGGCATGAGACCATTGGCACGCATATCCTTTACGGCTGCTAACTGCTCTTTCGGATCCAGTGTAAAATGCTCATTGGAATGGTCGATATTGGCCAACAGATATACCTTTTCTACCACCTTATCCTCTCCGTCTTTGGTTCCGGCAATCAGTCCGCAAGCCTCTTCTGGTACACAGCTTTTGGCATGTGCCAGTATTTTTTCATAATCTGCTTTTTTTAATGAAATCATGCTATCCTCTTTCTATGTTTCATGGGTTATGTATCTGATAACATTTATTACTGATACATTTATTTATCTGTACATTCTGCCTGTTCATAATCAATCAGCTCTGTTATGGTCGGATGTTCTCCACAAACGGCACATCCCTTGCCATTCCAAGGAAGCTTAATCTTGTGGAATTCCTGCTTAATTGCATCATAGGTCAATAACTGACCGGTCAGCAGATCTCCTACTCCAAGGATGTATTTGATTGCTTCCATTGCCTGAAGGCTTCCGATGACACCACCCATTGCGCCGATAACACCAGCCTGCTTACAGGTCGGTACGGCATCCTTTGGTGGTGGATTCTTAAATACACAACGGTAACATGGTCCCTCTCCCGGAACATAGGTCATTAACTGACCTTTGAAACGGATGATTCCTGCATGGGAGAATGGTTTCTTTGCCATAACACAGGCATCGTTAATTAAGAATTTTGCCGGGAAGTTATCGGTTCCGTCAATGATAAAATCATAATCTGCAATGATGTCCATGATATTTTCACTGGTAATGAATTCACGATATGTACGTACTTCTACATCCGGGTTCATTGCATTAATAGTCTCTTTTGCAGACTGCACTTTTGCTTTGCCTACATCTGCTGTCTGATGAATAATCTGTCTCTGAAGGTTACTTAAATCTACTTCATCTGCATCTGCAATTCCGATGGTACCTACACCTGCTGCTCCAAGATACATTGCTGCCGGTGCTCCAAGTCCGCCTGCTCCGATGATTAAAACTTTTGCATTTAAAAGTTTTTTCTGACCCTTAGCGCCAACTTCTTTTAAAATGATATGTCTGGAATAACGTTCAATCTGCTCATCCGTTAATGCCATAGCTTCCACCTCCCATGAAGTAAAGGAATTCTACATTATCACCATCCTTAAGAACGGTTGTTGCCTTTGCTTCTGTTTCTATAAATTCATCGTTAATGGATACGGTTACATATTCCGGTGTCTCTACATTTTCCTGCTCAATTAATTCCGGAAGTGTTAATCCGTCTTTTACTTCTTTCTTTTCGCCTGCTACTGTAATCTGCATAATTTCCTTCCTCTCACTTTTCTTTATTTTTATTTGTCAAGGGACTGGGTAATCCACTCCTCAAGTACCGCTTTTTTCTCTGCACCACTCTTACGGGCAATTTCTTCGCCATCCTTGAAGAGTACAATGGTTGGTACAGACATTACACTGTATTTTTCTGCCAGTTCTGAATCAAAGTTGGTATTTACTTTATAGACATTTAATTTTTCTGCCTGTTCGTCTGCGATAGCACCAATGACCGGTGACATTTTCTTGCACGGAACACAACTGTCTGAGTAAAAATCAATCAGCACCGGAATGCTGCTCTTCAATACTTTTTCTTCAAAAGTGTCTTTTGTTACGCGTTCTGCCATTTTTTCTCCCTTCCAGATGTTTAGTCCTCAACCTTCTTTACAATGAGGTTATAGGTTCCATCTTCGTTATTAACCAGTTTTAAAATCTGATGTCCTTCTTCTTTAATACTGCGTGGTACGTTCTGTACCGGCTCGCCGTCATTCATACGGATTGCAATGACTTCGCCATCCTCTAACTCATCAATTGCAACCTTTGCCTTTACAAAAGTAAGCGGGCACACTTTATCGGTAATATCTACTGTGTCATCAATTCTGATTCCTTCGATTTCCATCTTATATCTCCTCGTATAATAATTTTTATTTTGAATTTTCATTCCGATTTTTTCTTTCTTTTTCTGCTGCTTCCGGCAACTTTATTTTTCTTCAAATGCATTGCGGATTACTTTGCGGAATTCATCTTCTCTTACACGCTGTAAAAGTAAACGGAAACGCTCACCCGGATTTGCATGCTCTTCAAAGAATCCAATGGCTGCATCGGTCACACGGAATAATGTCTCTTCATCGGTAATCAGTGGAAGTAACTGTTCTCCTTTGTAAATATGATTTCCAAATAATCCACCAAAGGATACGATATATCCGCTCTTTCCTTCCCATGCATCTGTCGGGCAGGATTTTACACAACGGCCGCAGTTGGTACATTTATCATAATCAATGGTAACTTCTGTTCCGGTACATTTGATAGCATCTTCACGGCATGCCTTTTCGCAGACACCACAATTGATACATTTATCTGCTACCCAGCTTACTTCCATACCACCTTTTACACCGATATCATTTTCTTCTGCCTTAAGACAGTTGTTCTGACATCCGGTAACACCAAATTTAAATTTGTGCGGAAGCTCTCTTCCGAAGTAATGCTCATCTAATTTCTTTGCCAGGCTATAGGTATCGATACATCCGCTTGGGCAGATTTCAGAACCCTGACATGCGGTAACGGTACGGACTCTCGGTCCACATACACCAGGTTTTACACCACCGTCTGCTAACTTTGCACGAACCTCTTCTATATCTTCAAAGTTAATAAATGGAATCTCAATGCCCTGTCTGGAAGTCATATGAACATAGCCTTTTCCATATTTTTCTGCCACATCTGCTACTGCTTTAATATTTTCTGCTGTCAGGTTTCCTCCAACTACCTGAATCCTTAAAGAAAAGAATCCTTTCTGTTTCTGGCGCATAAATCCGCCCTTTTTCAATGCCGCATAATCAATTTTTGCCATTATCTGCTTCCTCCATTTACTCTTCGCTTTTCTCTGGTTTGCTCTGATCCATTGCCTGTCTGAAGTCTTCGATTAAATCTTCGACATCTTCAATTCCGACACTGATGCGGATCAAATCATCAAATACTCCGGCGTCTCTTTTTTCTTCCGGGGTACTGTGTACATTTAATGTAGATTCCGGATGAATCACTAATGTTTTCGTATCTCCGATATTGGAAATAATCAGCGGAAGCTTTAATGCATTGATTATCTCAAATGCCCGTTTCTTGCTTCCGGTCCGTATGGTTAAGATTCCACCAAAACGGTCCTTAAACTGTTTCTTTGCGATTTCATGCCATGGACTGCTCTCCAATCCCGGATAATTGACTGTTACATCCGGATATTCTCTTACAAAAAACCTTGCCAGTTCTGCTGCATTGTCACAGATACGCTCCATCCGGATTCCCAGTGTCTCTAACCCGATACAGTTATAAAATGCATTCTGCGGAGACAGACAGGCTCCTGTGTTGCGGAACAGACCATTCCGAAGCTTGGCAGTATAGGCAAATGGTCCAAACTTCTTAAAGTCTGCCATGCCCGGATATTTTTCCACATCCCACTTAAATCTGCCGCTGTCCGTAATAATTCCGCTGATGGAATTGCTGTGACCATTGATGTATTTAGAGGAAGAATTCATTACAATATCCGCTCCTAGGGAAAGCGGCTTCACTAAGAATGCAGTAGCAACCGTATTATCTATAATGAGCGGTACCTGATGCTCATGTGCCAGATTTGCAAGTGCCGTAATATCTGTCACATCAAGTCTTGGATTACCAATGGTCTCTGCAAAGTAAAGACGGGTATGTTCATTGGTCTTTGCTTCAAATGCAGCCAGGTCATTGTTTTCCACATAATGTGTTGTGATACCAAATGCCTCTAAGTCACGGAATAAATCAATGCTGCCGCCATAGAGACTGGCACTGGATACGATTTCATCGCCGGAACGAAGGATATTACAAAATGCATTGTAGAGTGCTGCCATTCCTGATGCACAGGCAACGCTTGCTACGCCACCCTCTAACGCCGTTACTCTTTTTTCAAATGCATCTACCGTAGGATTACTGATTCTCGTATAGGAATATCCCGGTGCCTGATTATGAAAAATCTTTTCTAACCTCTCTGCCGACTCATGTGCAAATGCACTGGATTGATAAATCGGAGTTGTTGTTGCACCTGTATTCAGTTCTCCCTGAAAATCTCCATGTAATAATGCGGTATTAAACTTCATCTTACGCTCCAATTCCTGCACGTCTTATTGTGCACTAAATACTTTGAACTGCCTTAGGAATTCTATTTACGATTATTCCTATTGGTTTTGTATGAATTATATTTTACTATATTTTTCTAATTTGTCAATACTAATTTATCAGAGCATTGTTATTTCTCTCAGAATATGTTATTTTATTCACGCAAGCCGCATAAATAGGGGGGTTCTTGCAACAATACTTTTCAGGAAACACAATACATATTTCTGGAATAACGGAAAGGATTTCCTATGTACACGAGAAAAAAAATCATTTTATCTTTTGCCGGAATGTTTTTCCTGCTGCTTCTTATGATGTCAGCAAGTCTTTTTTTCGGCAGTGTTTTATTAAATCCGAAAGAGATTTTATCCTGTCTGATTCAAAATGACCGGACTTCTGTCACAGGTCTCTTACTTTTTCATATCAGAATTCCAAGGATGTTTGGCGCCATTGCTGCCGGCATGGGTTTATCCTGCGCCGGAGTTATCTTACAGACTGTTATGAATAATTCCCTTGCCAGCCCGAATACCATTGGTGTCAATTCCGGAGCCGGATTTGCCGTTATGATTGGACTTGCCCTCTTCCATGGCCGTGCAGCCCATAATGCCATTTTTGCTTTTACCGGAGCTTTCCTTACGACACTTCTTATTTTTGCTCTGGCATATATGGCAGACAGCAAACGTACTACCATCATTCTTGCCGGCATTACCGTTTCTTCTTTTTTAAGTGCCGGAATTAATACGGTAAAATTATTAAGTGATGATATCACTTTAAACCTCACTACCTTTATGATTGGTTCTCTTTCTGATGTCACCACAAAAACGCTTTTTGCTCCCGGCATTGCCATTGTCATTGCAGTTATCATCTCCTGCTTTTTCGGAAGCCACATGAATGTTCTGAGTCTTGGAGAAGATGTTGCCCGCTCCCTTGGCATTCCGGTATCGCTGCTCCGTTTTCTGCTGTTGATGCTTTCCAGTATACTGGCAGGCTGTGTGGTAAGCTATGCAGGACTTTTAAGCTTCGTCGGGCTGATTGTTCCTCATATTGCAAGACGGCTCTTCGGGAATGATATGCGGCTTTTAGTTCCCCTTTGTGCTCTCTTAGGTGCAAGTTTCGTCCTCTTTTGTGACACTCTTGGTCGTGTTATTGCCGCACCATATGAACTTCCTGCCGGCATTATTCTTTCTTTTGTTGGCGGACCGTTTTTCTTATATCTTTTATTAGGAAAGAAAGGAGGCCGCAGAGTCCATGCTTAAATTTGATTCCGTTTCCATTGGCTACCACAAGGTGCCTCTGATTAAAAATCTGTCCGTTGAAATTCCTACCGGCAGCATCACAACCATCGTAGGACCAAATGGCTGTGGCAAAACAACGCTGATTTCCGTATTAAATAAATCCAGCCAGCTTTTTAACGGCTCTATCACATTAGATGGCGAAGATATTTATCATATGAATGGACACCTTCGTGCCCAGAAAATTGCATTTTTACCGCAGATTCGCGAAGTAATTCCTGCTCTTCCTGTTCATACCTTAGTGGAGCATGGACGCTTTCCATATCTTGGTTTTTCGAGACGCCTCACCGAAGAAGACCGCAGACTGGTGGAAGATGCCATGGAATTTACCCATATTACGGATTACCGTAACGTTGCAACTGACACTCTTTCCGGCGGAATAAGACAGCGCGTCTTCTTTGCCATGACTTTAGCCCAGAACTGCGATACGATTATTTTGGATGAACCGACTACCTTCTTAGACTTGGTAAGCCAGAATAATTTCTACCGGATGCTTCCAATCTTAAAGGCACAGGGAAAAACAATTCTTTTGGTGCTGCACGACCTTGCCAAGGCACTTACTATTTCAGACAAACTTATCGTCATGGAATCCGGTGCCATCTGCTTTCAGGGCACTCCGGATGAATGCGTACAAAAAAACGTCTTAAATAAAGTATTTCATACTTCACTTAAGACGTTCTCTGATGCGGAAGGAACTTACTACTTCTTTGAGTAAGTTCCTTACTTTTCCAATGTTTCATTCATACTTCCCATCCGGTAACCGCAAAGGTCTAAGGTTACATAGGTAAATCCATATTCCCGGAAAGCTTTTGCAATTCTCTCCCGGTTCTCCTTTTCCATCAGCTTCGAAAATTCTTCCGGCTCAATCTCAATTCTTGCCATCATTCCATGAATTCTTACCCTCACCTGATGAAAACCTAAATCCAGTAATAATTGTTCCGCTTTATCCACCATTGTAAGTTTCTCTTCGGATATGGTCTCTCCATAGACAAACCGGGATGACAGACAGGCAAAGGACTGCTTTTCCCAAGTTGAAAGATTCAATGCCTTCGAAAGAACACGGATATCCTGCTTGGTAAAACCACAGTCTCTGAGCGGACTTTTTATTCCAAGCTCTGCCACTGCTTTTAATCCCGGACGATAATCTCCGTTATCATCAAGGTTAGAGCCTTCCACCACATAGGCAATTTTCTGTTCTTCTGCAATCTTTAATATCTTTTCAAATAATTCATGCTTGCAAAGATAACAGCGGTTCTTAGGATTCTGTGCAAATCCTTCGATTTCAAGTTCTTCCGATTCTGTAATAAAATGTCTTATATTTTCTTTCCGGCAAAATGCTTCTGCTTCCCCTAACTCTCTCTTTGGAAATGAACAGGAGGACGCAGTTACTGCAATTGCCCGCTCTCCCAATACATCATGCGCCACTTTCAAAAGATAGGTGGAATCCACACCACTTGAGAATGCAACTGCCACGCTGCCTAATTTTTCAAAATATTGTTTTAACGCTTCCTGCTTTTTTAACTGTTCCGGAGTTGGTGCTGCTATTTTATCCATTTCTTATGCCTCTACTTTGTTCCTTCTCTGAGTTCTTTCACCGTAGCAAGCTCCAGTCCGACCTTTTCTGCGATTATTTCATCTGTCAGGAGATCTAAAAGGTTTCTTGCAACACTGATTTTTTCTCTGGCTTCGCCTATTTTAATGCCCTGCGCTTCGCCAATTTCTATTCCTTTATTGGTCATCTCTTCTGCAAATGTACACATTGTAATCACCTCTCCTGCTTTCACACGTTCTGCTACTGTTTTCTCTATTTTGACATAGGTTTTATCATTTGTAAACACCCGAAGCAGATTCAAAACCGCTTCTACATGGCAGATTGCCTCCGGATGTTCCTTAGGATTATATCTTCCGAGACGTTTTTCTGCAAAAAAATCTGCTACTATTTTAAAATCACTTTTAAACTCTTTTCGGACTTTCTCCGGCAAAAATGCAATATTAAAAACAAATATTTTATAATCATTTACATAAGGTCTTAGTTCCGGAGAAACATCTAAAATATCAAATAATGCATTCGGACTTTTCCATTCTGTATCACTGAAATTTAAAACAATTGTAATTGCCGGATATTTTCGTTCTTCCTCACGGTCAATCTGCACCCGATACACGGCATAATCATACCCCATAATCCGGATGGGCATATTTTGGTCTATCCGACTTTCATTTTCAATCCCAAAAGATGCCACTTTGTATAACCCATTCTTATATAATTTCACAGTATCCCGAAACTGATTCCGAAAATTGTTTTCTTCCACCTTATAGATGCTTTCCGTTGGTCCCTCTTCCAATCCTTCTTCCAAAAGAATCTCCTTTCGAAAAAGTAATACATTATATATGTCAGCAAAAACATCCGAAAATGATTCCAGATATTTTTCTGCCAAATCCTTATCTGCCAAGTATTTTCCCCCTGTTAAATAAATATTTTGGATAAAAAGATTCTGAAAATATGAATATAAGATTATCACGAATGCAGACAGTTCAACACGCCTGCATAATAGATGAATAACGAATATTATTATGAACTGATTTTACTTAAGATATAATATCAAAAATATTCCGAAGAGCACAAGTACTCTGCGGAATATTTTAATCTAATTTAATAGAATTTATATAATCTTTACAAAGATAAAACATTTTTCTGTTTTTGTAACTATTTTCTTCTCATTTTTATCATTTTCCATGTAAACGTTTGCGCACATGTACTTTAACTGCATCACTTTAGATGTAATACTCCAGACGATTGGTATTTTCCACCGAAGTACAGCTTTCTTATTTTTATAACCAGATTTCATCCTTGAAAATAATCTTACGATAAGTCTCAAAATGTAACCACTTATTGAAGAAGTCGCTGGATGGTTTTTCACCTGCTGCAGCCAGCTCGTCTAAGAATGCCTGTGCATCCTGTGCAGATGTAATGGCAACGGCAAAGCCTCTTCCATTGATAACCGGAACATTGCTGTACTGATATTCTGCCAGCGGCGCAATCTTTTCTACCTTGCGTCCACGAACCTGTACAAAGATTCTTTCTCTTAAGATGACAATATCGAAGTCATCCGGATACTGATAGCTTTCTCCGCTTACCGGGATTTCATCTCCAATGGTATAGGTCTTCTGAACCGGACGTACCTTGGCAATCGTCATGCTCTCAAGGTTATAATAGAACTCTTCAAAAATGTCTCCATTTCCCTTAAGGCTTCCATATACAAAAGCTGCTTTTAAATCCTTGCTCTCATCTACGGCAGCATCTTCTACTACACCGCAGGCAGAAGTCATATTGGAAATACGGTCAATCAGAATCAGCTCTCCTAAAGTCTTATGCTTTTTGAATTCATCAATGACAACCGGCTCCTGCAAATCAAGGTCACAGACTGCAATCTCATTTTTCTTAAGCTGTCCTGCCGGAATAAATTCACCGGTATTTACATCAATCTTGTACTGGATGTTCTTTAAGATACCAGGAATCTGCTTTGTTCCAAGTTTTACCAGATAATCGGTTCCCGGTGTCAGCTCCTCATCATCCATCCAGAGAATGGTTGCAGTGAAGGATTTGCTGATTGGCAGATTATTGCCGGATGCAATGACACAGCCTCTGGATACGTCTACTTCTTTATCAAGCTGCAGTGTAACCGGCTGTCCCATAAAGGCACTCTGGCTGTCTTTATCTCCTACTAAAATGCTCTTGATATGCGCACGCTCATTGCTTGGCAGGGTAACGATTTCGTCTTCGACTTTTACTTCACCGGATTCAATCTGTCCCTGGAATCCACGGAAAGTATGGTCCGGACGGCACACTCTCTGTACCGGCATATAGAAGCCCTCTTCCTGCTTCTTCTCTGTTACATCTACTTTTTCAAGGTATGGAAGCAATGCCTCTCCCTTGTACCAGCTAATTTTATCGGATTTGGTTGTTACATTATCACCTTCTGTTGCAGAAACCGGAATAATGTAAATGCTCTCTAACTTCAGTTCGTCTGCTAATTCTTTAATCTGTGCTTCGATTTCTTTGAAACGCTCTTCGCTGTAGTCTACCAGATCCATTTTGTTTACTGCAAATACAAAGAACTTGATTCCCATTAATGCACAGATTCTGGCATGTCTTCTGGTCTGTACCAGTACCCCCTGTTTTGCATCAATTAAGATAACTGCAAGGTCTGCAAAGGATGCACCAACCGCCATGTTTCTGGTGTACTCTTCATGACCCGGTGTATCTGCTACGATAAAGCTTCTGTTGTCTGTTGTAAAATAACGGTATGCTACGTCAATGGTAATACCCTGCTCACGCTCTGCCATCAGTCCGTCCAACAGAAGAGAATAGTCAATTGCTCCACCGCGGCTTCCTACTTTGGAATCTAATTCCAGTGCTTTTTCCTGGTCTGTATACAAAAGCTTTGCATCATAAAGAATGTGTCCAATCAAAGTGGACTTTCCGTCATCCACACTACCGCATGTAATAAATTTTAATAATCCACTCATCTTAGAAATACCCCTCTCTCTTTCTTCTTTCCATACTGCCTGCTGCTTCGTTATCAATGACACGGGTAGTTCTCTCGGAAGATACTGCACTTAAAGTCTCATCGATAATTTCATCCAATGTAGTTGCTGTTGACTCTGTTCCTCCGGTCAAAGGATAGCATCCTAAGGTACGGAAACGTACACTCTTGTACTGGATTTCTTCTCCCGGAAGCAGACGCATACGGTCATCATCCACCATGATAATGTTTCCATCACGATATACTACCGGACGCACTGCTGCAAAATATAGTGGTACAATGTCAATTTTTTCACGTTTGATATACTGCCAGATATCAGTCTCTGTCCAGTTGGAAATCGGGAATACTCGAATGCTTTCGCCTTTATTGATTTTAGCGTTGTAAAGCTTCCACATTTCCGGTCTCTGGTTCTTCGGGTCCCAGGCATGATTTTCATTACGGAATGAGAAAATTCTTTCCTTTGCACGGGATTTTTCCTCGTCTCGTCTGCCACCGCCAAATGCTGCAGTAAATCCATATTTATTTAGTGCCTGTTTCAATGCCTGTGTTTTCATGATGTCGGTATATGCAGAGCCATGGTCGAATGGGTTAATCCCCTTCTTTACACCATCTTCATTGATATACTCTAACATTTCAATGCCAAACTTCTTTGCTGTCTCATCACGGAATTGAATCATTTCCTTGAATTTCCATGTGGTATTTACATGCAGGAATGGAAATGGCGGCTTCTCCGGATAAAATGCTTTCATGGCAAGATGCAGCATTACGGAGCTGTCTTTTCCAATGGAGTAAAGCATAACCGGCTTCTCGCACTCTGCGGCCACCTCTCTTATGATGTAAATTGCTTCTGCTTCCAGTTCATCCAAATGTGATAATTCACCCATACTTACCTCTTTCTGCCACCATGTGGCGATTTATTAATATTGATTCGATTGTTTTCTGTCAATAACGATGGTTTCTACGCTGCCATCCCGTTTCTCTATCTTCCAGTCCAGATATTGTTCCCGGCTTGCTACACTCATCTTACTTCCCATGCCGCCCATATCTGCACCCAAGTAAAGTGCTATGGCATCTACCTTACATTCCTTAATGCAGGAACAACAGCCCCAGCAGTCCTTCGGATACAGCATACATGCCTTTCCGTCAGAACCCATTCCAATCAGTGTTCCCGGACAGACCTGACTGCATCTGCCACATCCCACACATTTGCTTTGATTAATAGCTATGCTCATAGGTCTCACCTCGCTTTACTAATTCCCGGAAGAGCACTTGGATTTTTCCATTTTCTTTTCTGGTATTCACATATTTTAACCACTCATCACTCTTATCCGGATAATCTAAGTTTTCTGCAAAACTGTGCCAGCGGGTTTCCTTTCTGGCTCTCAGATGATAAATCAGTGTCTCACAGACCGTCAGCCGGTTCTTAAGCTCATAGACAAACATCAGCTCATGCATATTGGAAGCGCCAAGCTCCTTCGAAAGTTCCTTTAACTTTTCGATTTTCTCTTCTGCCAGATTCAGCTGGTTTTCATTAAACTGATAATGATTACTGATTCCACCTGCATAGGTATCCATTACCTTCTGCATAGCTTCCTCTAACTGTTCTGTATCATATAAACCAGACTGATTTGTTAAAATCTTATCATACTCTTTTATTTTTTCTTCAAATCTGCTATCACAGAATGCTTTCTCTTCTCCGGTCATTTCATGGCTTGCAGCATTTTCTTTTGCAAGGTCTTCTACCATTGCCTTTGCTGCAATCTCGCCCTCGACCATGGCTCCTGTTACATATTTCTGTGGACAGCCTCCTGCCACATCTCCGGCTGCATACAGCCCGTGAATCGTAGATTCTCTTCTGGTGTCAACCCAGTAACCACTGGCGGTATGTCCACCTACCACATACGGCTCGGTTCCTTCGATTTCCACATTCTGCTCACTTGGGTTCTTTCCCTGCTCAATCCATTTTAAGGTCTGGCCCGGTGCCATGTTAAGATAAGCCTTCTTTAAGGAATCGTCCTGCTCTGCACTGATTCCTTCTGTTCGAAGATAACATGGACCATGTCCTAATAAATTCTCTTTTACGGTTCCATACACACGCTGTGAAGTGGTAAGTCCGTATTTTGTCTCATATACTTCGCCAAGAGCATTTACCTGCTTTGCCCCCACACCCTGTGCAATGGTTCCGGTCGGTGCGATGGTATCTTTGCAACGCAGTGCAATAAAACGCATTTCAAAGGTGGTCATCTCTGCTCCCGACTCAATTCCCATGGCATAACCGGCTCCGGTATTAAATGGCGGATACCACATCTTATGTCTGGAGAATCCCGGATTGTTCGGCCGGTAAAGACCGGATGCTCCACCGGTTGCACAAAGCACTTTCTTCGCCCGGATTTCTACTGCTGTCTCATTTTCAATGGAAAATCCCACTGCACCATAAATCCTGTTCTCCTTTACCAGATAATCGGTAATTGCCACCCGGTTTAATATGGTAACATTCAGCAGTGCTTCTACTGCAGAAGCAAGTAACGGCTTGATATTCTCACCGTTGATTTTGATATTCCGGTTTCCTCTTGCCACATATTTACCATTCTCATCTTTTAAAATGACAAGACCAATCTTCTCCATTTTCTCTGTTACACGGTTTAAGCCATCCGACATGGTAAGAAGTAAATCCTCTCTTACGATGCCGTCTGCATCCTTTTTGGCATAATCCACATAGTCTTCCGGCTTTCTGCCCTCTACGATATATGCATTAATGGCATTTACTCCGGCTGCAAGACAGCCGCTTCTTTTGATGTTGGCTTTCTCTGCAATGATAACTTTCGCATCGGACTGTTCTGCAATGGTCAGTGCTGCATAACAGCCTGCGGTTCCACCGCCAATAATTAAAATGTCTGTATCCAATATTTTCCTGTTCTTAATTTCCATAGCAACTTAGATGTAGAATACATCATCCTCCTGCATTTCTTTATTTTCACAGAGATAAGTCCGCTCTTTATCCAGTACATATAACCGGTAAATCAAAAGGCTTACCTTCTCTCCGATTTCAAGACTTTCTTTTTCCAATGGCCATTCACAGATTATCTCTATGCCGCCTACGTCTACCGTAACATCCAGACGGTTTCCACGGAATACGATATCCTTTACAATGCCATCCTGAGATGCACTCATATAGCGGTCAATTTTGCCAAATTTATGTATCTTTACAAATTCCGGTCGGATGACTGCTTTGGCTGCACCCTCGATTTTATCAAATCCATGCAGTTCTTCGTAATGTTCCACCAGAGAAGAACGTCCGATAAACTGTGCTACAAACGGAGTATCCGGTGTATTATAAATCTCTGCCGGTGTTCCAATCTGTTCGATGGTTCCGTGATTAGTAATGATAATCTCATCTGCCACCTCAACAGCTTCATCCTGGTCATGGGTTACGAAAATGCTGGTGATTCCAAGCTTTGTAACCACACTGCGAAGCCAGAGTCTTAATTCCGAACGAACTTTGGCATCAATTGCTGCAAACGGTTCATCCAGAAGCAGTACCTGTGGTCTTGGTGCCAATGCCCTTGCAAAAGCAACTCTCTGCCGCTGTCCGCCGGACAACTGGTTCGGATACCGCTTCTCCACACCGGAAAGTCCGGTAATCTCCAAAAGCTCCGTTACCCGCTTCTTAATTTCTTTCTTTGGCACCTTCTGAAGCTCCAGTCCAAATGCCACATTGTCATATACCGTCATATAGCGGAACAATGCGTAGTTCTGAAAAACAAATCCGATGCCTCGTTTGGAAGCCGGTACATCATTGACCCGTTTTCCGTCGATGTAAATATCTCCGGAATTTGGGATTTCCAGTCCTGCAATCATACGAAGCAGTGTTGTCTTTCCACTGCCGGATGGTCCAAGCAGTGCCACCAGTTTTCCTTTTTCAATACCAAAGCTGACGTGATCAGAAGCTTTAAAACTGCCATATTGTTTGCATATATCTTTCATTTCAACATACATATCAGCGACTCTCCCTTCTTGTTTTTGCCCGATATTCCAGAATATTTCGAAGGAATAATATAATAACTGCCAGAATAACCAAAAGCGAGGATACTGCAAATGCTGCAGTAACGGACTGCTCTGTACCCGACATATATAATGCATCGATTTCCAGTGGAAGTGTAAAGGTCTCTCCTCTTGTCTTTGACAGAGCATTGACCGCACCGAACTCTCCCAACGCTCTCGATGTACAAAGGATGACTCCATAGAGCAATGCCCATTTCATCTGTGGAAATGTAATCTTAAAAAAGATTTTCAGTCCGCCGGCTCCCATCAGGGCTGCTGCTTCCTCTTCGTCCTTGCCCTGGGCATTTAAAACCGGAATCACTTCCCTTGATACATAAGGGAATGTTACAAATACCGTTGCTAAAATAACGCCCGGAATTGCAAAAGCGATTCTGATATTCGTTCCAAAGAACTGGTTGATTGCCCGGATAAATGGATATGTCCAGCCCAGTCTTCCAAATGTCATCAAAAATGCCAGTCCCACGATAACCGGTGAAATGGAAAACGGAATATCGATTAAGGTTGCCAGCATCTGTTTTCCTCGGAAGGAAAACTTGGTTAAAAGCCATGAAACACATAATCCAAAGAATATGTTAATCACCACCGCTGCCACTGTTGCAATCAGAGTTACCTTTAAAGCACTCTTTACATAATCTGTCCGGATGGACTGCATGTAAAAGGCAAATCCTTCTTTTAAGGAACTTGCAATGATGCATAACAGCGGAAGAACCAGCATCAGGAATATGAACAGTACACTGACTGTAATCAGAATATGACGCGTACTTTTTTTTCTTTTTTCCAGTTTTTCAAGCTCGTTCATACTTTTCTCCTTCTATAACTGATTCATGCGTTGTGCCTGCTTCATCTGAATGATATTTACCGCAAATAAAATAAGGAATGATATGATTAACATAACCAGTGCAATTGCTGTTGCAGAGGCATAATCAATATAATTTAATTTCTGCATAATGACATAGGAAATTACCTGTGTATGCTCCTTGGCACTATTACCGGATATGTAGATAACACTTCCATATTCTCCTACCCCTCTGGCAAATGCCAGTCCAAATCCGGTTAAAATTGCCGGTTTCATCTCAGATAAGATTACTTTGAAAAATGTTTTCGAAGGTGTTGCTCCAAGGATATAAGCTGCCTCTTCATACTGTCCATCCAATTTTTCCAATACAGGCTGGACAGAACGCACGACAAACGGAATTCCCACAAATACCAGTGCAATGACCAGTCCCACATGGGTATATGCTACTTTTATTCCAAGAGCTGCTAACGGCTTTCCAATGATTCCGGTGTCGGAATACATCTTTGATAAAGTAATACCCGCAACTGCAGTAGGCAGTGCAAATGGAAGTTCAATAAATCCATCTAAAATCCGTTTTCCCGGAAAATCATACCGGGTCAGCGTCCAGGCTAATATCACACCAAATACAACATTGATACATGCTGCTAAGAAAGAACATCCGATGCTGGTGGCAAATGCATATAATACATTTGACTTGGTCAGAAGTCCGAAAAATTCTGACGGAGATAACTTTAAGGAATATACCATTACGGATGCCAGTGGAATCAGCACAATCAGTGAAAGCATTGTAACTGTAATTCCAAGCGTTAAATGAAATCCCGGTATGACTCTGATTTTTTTATTTTTACGGAATCGTCTTTTCATACTTGCCTCTTCTTCTAGTAGTTATATATCTCATCGAACCAGGCATCATCATCAAAATAATCTTTGTATGCCTGATCCCAACCACCAAAATCATCAATGCTCCAAAGTGTCATCGTCAGATCAAAGGTATCTTCATATTCCTTTAAAATTTCCTGATTGGATGGACGGTAACCATTCTCTGCGGCGAGCCGCTGTGCATCATCTTCATATAAATAAGATAAATATGCTTCTGCCACATCTCTTGTTCCATTGAAATCTACATTATCATCTACCACTGCCACACTGGGCTGTGCTAAGATACTGACCGTCGGAGAAATCAGTTCATATTCTCCCGGATAATTCTTAAGTACTGTCATGGCTTCATTTTCCCATGCAATCAGAACATCGCCTTTTCCATTTTCCACAAAGGTGGTTGTGGAACCTCTTGCTCCGGAATCCATCACGGAAACGTTGGCATAAAGTTCTCTTAAAAATTTCTTTTGTTCTGCTTCACTGTAACCCTTTTCCTTCGCATAGCTTAATGCTGCCAGAAAGTTCCAGCATGCACCACCGCTGCTCTTCGGGTCCGGTGTGATTACTTCAACACCCGGTTGAATCAAATCATCCCAGTCTTTGATATTTCTCTCATTTCCCTTTCGTACCAGAAAGACAATGGTTGAAGTATATGGTGCGGATTCATCCGGGAACTGATCCATCCAGCCCTCATTAATCAATCCGGTATCCTCTATCAACGAAATGTCATGTGCCAGTGCCAGTGTCACCACATCCGCATTACAACCTTCCACTACGGAACGTGCCTGCATGCCGGAGCCTCCATGAGACTGGATGACTTCCACTTTTTTTCCGGTTTCTACTTCATAATGCTGTATGAACATTTTATTATATGCTTCATAAAACTCTCTGGTGGGGTCATAGGAAACATTGGTTATGGTAATGACATCACTCTTTTGTCTGCCACATCCACTGAGCAGCAACATCATGACTGCAAGTAAAAGTGCAGTCATGCGGTAACGATATGTAGTTTTCTTTCCCTGCTGTTTTCTGCTCTTTTGCATGTCACCCAACATTTCCTTTCTATCTCTTTTCATTGATTTTATAATTCGAATAAAGAGGTGGATAAATACCGCTCTCCGCTGTCCGGCATTAAGATAACAATATTTTTATCTTTATTATCCGGTCTGCCTGCCAGTTCTTCTGCTGCATGTAAGACTGCACCGGACGAGATTCCAATCAGGAGTCCATCCGTCTTTGCCACTTCTCTTGTGGTATCAAATGCCACATCATTATCTACCGGAATAATCTCATCAACCAGTGACAAATCCATAACCTTCGGAATAAATCCTGCGCCGATTCCCTGTATCTTATGTGGTCCCGGTTCTTTTCCGGAAAGAACGGCGGAAGTTGCCGGTTCTACTGCCACAATCTTAATGTCTGCTTTCTTTGCCTTTAAGCCTCTTGCTGTTCCGGTCAGTGTTCCACCGGTTCCTACAGAAGCTACAAAAATATCTATCCTGCCATCTGTATCCCGCCAGATTTCCTCTGCGGTAGTAAGCTCATGGATTTTTGGATTGACCGGATTTTCAAACTGTTGCGGAATAAATGCATTTCCATATTCTTCTTTTAACTGGGCTGCCTTCTCAATAGCGCCCCGCATGCCAAGCCGTCCCTGGGTCAGTACCACTTCTGCTCCCAGTGCTGTTACAATCTTTCTTCGCTCAACACTCATGGTATCCGGCATGGTTAAAATCAGATGCAGCTTCTTTGCCGCACATACAAATGCCAGCCCGATTCCGGTATTGCCACTGGTCGGCTCTATAATAACGGTCTTGTCATTAATCAGCCCGTCTTTTATTCCCTGTTCTATCATTGCTTCTGCCACACGGTCTTTTACGCTGCCCAATGGATTAAAATACTCAAGCTTTGCTAAAAGGTGTGCCGGAAGATGCTTTGCTTCTTCGTAGTTTTTCAGTTCCAGTATTGGTGTATTACCAACTAATTCTGTCAGAGATTGTGCTATTTTCGCCATTTCCTTTTTTCTCCTTTCCTGTAACTATTTACCATAATACCCTATAATTCATATATGGTCAATAGGAATTGTAAGAAAATTTTTTCAGGACTTCGTTTTTCCGAAAAGTCCTGAATTTTTTTCTTTTTCTTACTCCGGTAAACGGACGGTATCTCCTACCACAATCACTGCCGGCATTGGAATCTGTTTCTCCTGCACTTCTTTTTCGATGGTAAGAAGTGTTCCATATGCTGCCCAGCTGCTTCCATCAGAAGTTCCATGAATTACTGCTACCGGTGTCTCTGCCGCTGCACCGCCGTTTTGTAATTCTCTTACAATCTCCGCAAGTCTTGTGTATCCCATTAGAAAGACACAGGTTCCATCCATGGCAGCCATTTTGTGAATCTCATCTTTTAATGATTCCTCATCTCCGGCAAAATGCCCGGTCATTACATGAAAGCTCCGGCTGACCTTCCGCTCCGTCACCGGAATTCCGGCAAGTTCCGGCACTGCAATGCAGGAGGAAATGCCGGGAATTACTTCTGTTTCAATGCCTTCCTCCGTCAGTGCGTCTACTTCTTCATTTCCTCTGCCAAAGACAAATGGGTCACCGCCTTTTAACCTTACAACATGCGCACCTTCTTTTGCCTTCTCTATCAGCAGCATATTAATCTCTTCCTGCTTCATGCTGTGTCTGCCACTGCGTTTTCCTACACAGATTTTTTCACAGTTTTCAATGGTAAAATCAAGAAGCCTTGTATCAATTAACGCATCATAAATCAGCACCTGTGCTTTTCTGATTTCCTGCATGCCGCGCAGTGTTATGTATTCATAGGACAGACAACCGGCTCCCACCAGAACCACCTTTCCTGGGGATACTTTCCTGACCGGACAAGCTTCTTTTCCTGATTGTGCCTCCTTATCCGAAAGTGCTTCTTTATCTGCAAATGCTTCTTTTAGGGTTTTGCTTTGATAATTTTCCAGTAAAATTTCACATTCAGTTTCTGTCAGGGGACGTCCTTTTCCCATACACACATCTGCCAATTCCATCAGAAAAGCAGCTCTCTTTTTGTCATCTTCGATTGCCATTTTTGCAAAAGGACGAATCTTTTCAAGATAATCCAAGATTTCTTCCATCCGCTCCGGGATGTCTGCGCTTAACCGGGCACGGAACGTGGTTGCTACTCTTGGACTTGCTCCTTCGGTAGAAATGCCGATACTGAGCTTTCCTTCCCGAATCAGCGACGGGAACAGGAATCCACATTTTTCCTTATCATCTACAACATTTACCAGAATATTCCTCTCTTCACAAAGCTTTGCAATCCTTGCATTCAATGTTTCATCCGAGGTTGCCGCAATAACAAAATCCATTTTTTCCAGATTTGTAGTTTCAAAATCCCGCTCGGATAAAATAAGTTCCGACGTATCTTCGTTCTTTTTTCTTTTCTCTTTTATTTCTTCGGAAAGTTTCCAGATTCCATCATCAATCTCTGGTGCAACAACCAGAAGCTCCGGTTCATAAGGCAGCAGCTTTCTTACCTTGCGTTCTGCTACAATACCGCCACCGACAATCAGTCCTCTTTTTCCTTTTAGTTCCACAAAAAATGGAAAATATCCCATCCCGCTTCTCCTTTATTGCCTATACTCTGTCACTTAAGTTTCTGCGTCTTAGTTTTCCTGATATAAAATGTCTGCCAGTTCTTTATACGCTTCTCCCCAGCGGGCATTTGGTTTCAGGTTGTAAAGCCGTTTATCCAGTACATAATAGTGATTCTCTTTCACTGCAGTAAGACTGCTCCATACCGGACTGTCAGTTAATGTTTCCTGCACATTTTCCAGTGCCGCATCTGTATCGGTTCCCTGTGTAGTCACGAAAATATAATCCGGATCTGCGGTTACGATTGCTTCAAGGCTCAGATTGTCCAATAATCCGCTGTCGCTGTCTGCAATATTCACACATCCCAAATCCTTTAACAGCTCACCACCTACGCTGCCTTCACTTCCTTTGGCTTTTACACCACTTGCTGCTGCACGTAAAAATAATACGCTTGGATGGGAATCATCTACCCTTGCCTTGATTTCTTCAATCTGTTTCTGAACTTCAAGTCCGTTTTTCTCATATAAATCTTTTCTTCCGGTAATATCTGTACAAATGTCTAACATCTGAAGATATGCGTCAAAATCAGATACATCAAAATATGCTACTGTAACGCCTGCTTCTGTCAGCATATTTTCCATCTCCACATTAGAAGTAGTATTGGTGCTTGCAATTACAAGATCCGGCTGTGCGGCAAGCAATGCTTCTGTATTTGGCTCCTGAATACTTCCAAGATTTACCACATCATCTCCTAAGTCAAGGTCTAATGACTCCCAGGAGTCATTGGCTGTTGCCACCAGTTCACCACCGGATAATAACCAGACATCTGCAAAGCTTCCAATCATGGTTGCCACACGGTCATGGGAAGTTACGGTTACATCTCTTCCCAGTGCATCCTTAAAAGTAACCGGATTCTCTTCACTGGCTCCCTCTGTCACTTCATTTCCTGCTTCTGTCACATTTTCTGTACTCTCAATTACCTCTGTCACAGACTGCTGCTCCGTGCTTAAGTTCTCCTTTGTATCCTTATTTCCACATCCTGTCAGTGCTGTAAACATTAATGTTACGCAAAGACCGAGTGCTGTTATTTTTGTTCTTACACTTCTGTTCATTTTTTCTTTTCATCCTTTTCCTATTTATTTACTATGAATTGTATTGTACTATATTTTTTTGATTTGTCAAGATAGAAACGGTCTTTCCGTTAAAAGAATAATGGCACAGTCTATCCGCTCCAATACAAGCATAAAGCCTGCCGGAGCACTAAGAATTTCGATAGCATCTTTCATCAGTTCCGGCAACCGGCGCATATTCACATCCTTGTTCAAATGCGCCTCGCTGGCACTTCCCTGTGCCAGCGTTGCCTGTTGTCGGACGAAATTCCAAGTGCTCCTAGCAGACTTTATAATGTATTTGTGGCGGACAGACTGTGCCGCTATTCTGTCAAACAAAAAAGAGACCTCTTTCCGTCCTACAGAATTCAGTCTCATAAAAATCAGTCTCTTGATTCAATCATAATCAATATTCCGTTTTTTAAATCTATCACCGCTTCGTCCTCTACAATTTCATTGCTGACGCCCAATGTATTATCACTGGTAAATGCGGCATCCTGCAGAGGATATTTCATTCCGGTCAATGTTACTCCGGTTACTTCTGTTGTAAGAGGAAGTAAGGATACATACTTTCCGAACTGCTGACTCTTTCGAAGAACCGCGCGCTCTTTCAACAGGCGAATCCGGTTATGGGAATCTATGAGAAAGCATGGAATGTCTTTTGCCAGCGGCTGCATCAGAAGCTGTATATTACCTAACACATGGTCAAGCCTTGTGCCGGTGCCGCCCAATATATGGATTTCACTGCTGTTTCGCTCCATAGCTTTTCCGATGGCAATTTCAGAATCGGTATAATCCTTCTCCGGCTGATACTGGTGCCACTCAATGCCGCTTTGCCGTCGAAATGCTTCCAATATGGTTTTATCTGCCGAATCATAATCTCCTAATATGACATCCGGTTTTATCTGATTGCGGTAACAGAATTCCATGCCACGGTCTGCTGCTAAGATACAATCCGGTTTTACCCTCTCTATATAACTTAATGCAAATGCATCCTCTATGGTTCCGCCATTGATAATCAATGTTTTCATCTTATTTACCACCATTAATGAGATTTAAGAAACATCTGGTGTTCTCTTCCGCATCTCCGCCAAAAACTGCGCTTCCGGCAACAATAATATTTGCTCCTGCATCCATCAATGTTTCAACATTGGAAAGGTTTACGCCGCCATCCACTTCAATATCAAGCTTCAGCTTCCGCTCCTGCACCATTTTCTTTAACTGACGCACTTTATCGATAGTATAAGGAATCAGCTTCTGTCCACCAAAGCCCGGATTTACTGTCATAATTAATACCATATCCACTTTTTCTAAAATATGTTCAATGGCAGTTAATGGTGTAGCAGGATTTAATGCTACTCCTGCAATGATGCCACGTTCCTTAATAGCTTCAATGGTCCGGTCTAAATGCTTACAGCTTTCTGCATGCACCGTAATCAAATCGGCTCCACAGTCTACCAGCTCATCAATATAACGGATTGGCTCATCAATCATCAGATGAACATCAAATATTTTATCGGTGCATTTTCGAATGGAGCGGATTACCGGCATTCCAAAAGAAATGCTTGGCACAAAGCTTCCATCCATTACATCGATATGAATGTACTGCGCCCCGGCTTCATCTACCGTCTTAATCTCTTCTCCTAATTTACTAAAATCTGCTGATAAAATAGATGGGGATAAACAATTCATCGTCTGATTCCTTTCTGTATCTGATATTTCTTTCGTATCTTATTTGGCTGTACTTTATTTTCGATATCCTATTTTCTATCTCTTCTCTTTCGATACTCTAATTATTTAATACTTCTTTCTGTCCTTTAATTCTCCATAGAGCTGGCAGTAATTTTCATAACGCACCGGATGAATCTTTCCTTCTGATAAAGCTTCTTTGACTCCGCAGTCCGGCTCATTGATATGGGAACAGCCCTGAAATCTGCAATACGGTTCAAAGGCTGCAAACTCCGGATAACAATCCTGCAATTCTTCCTTCTCCATTTCCGGAAGATAAAGAGAACTAAATCCCGGTGTATCCATAATATAACCGTCGCCCTTAAGCTGAATCAGTTCCGCATGTCTTGTGGTATGACGGCCGCGCTCTATCTTCTTACTGATTTCACCGGTCTCCATACAGGCTTCCGGTGCCAAAAGATTAATAAGTGAAGATTTTCCCACTCCGGAAGGTCCTGCTACCGTTGTAGTCTTTCCTTCTAATATTTCCTGAAGTTCTTTCAGTCCCAGTTCCTTTTTTGCACTGACAAAAAGTATCTTGCAGCCGCTTGCTTCATAAATAGCTGCAATCTCCTGCTGCTGTTCCTCCGTAATCAAATCACACTTATTAAAACAAAGGATTACCGGAACATCCTGCCGTCCCATCATTACCAGAAAGCGGTCTAAAAGATTAAAATTCGGATTGGGACTTGCCGCCGCAAAAATCAAAAGAGCCTGATCCACATTGGCAACTGCCGGACGAATCAGTGCATTTTTTCTAGGAAGAATTGCTGCGACATTTCCGGTCTTCTTTTCTTCTGAAATAATATCAATCTCTACATCGTCTCCCACCAGCGGTTTCATCTTCTGCTGGCGGAATATTCCTTTTGCCTTACATTCATAAATTCCGGATTCCACTACATGAACGTAGTAGAATCCGGAAATTCCTTTGACTATTTTTCCCTGCATGTGCATCCTTATTTTTCAGTAAAGTTTACAGAGGTCGATACCACATTGGTTCCTGTTGTACCATCTTCGTTGGTATATGTCCAGTCAACCTCAAGGGTACCGCTGCTCATATTTTTAATATTATCTACATTCACAGAACCAGGTGTTGTTCCCTCGAAGGTTGTTGTCCAGAGGGTACTTCCATCAGAACCTTTCAGTGTAACGGTTCCGCCAATGTAATTCTTACCATCCTGCGGTACTGCTAATGTATCACTCTTATAAGAATAATATGTGGTCTTCTTGCCCAAACTGATGGTCAGGGTAACGGTTGTTCCACGGTCAACAAATTTACCATTTACCGGATCCTGACTGATAACAAGGCCTTCTGCCACATCATCACTGTAATCGGTCTTGGTTGTAACATTTAAGCCTGCACCGGTTAATTCGTTTTTCGCATCAGATTCTGATTTTCCTCTGACATCCGGTACCTGTACGCTTTCAATACCACGGCTCAAAATCAGGGTAATGGTATCACCCTTCTTCGCATTGGTTCCGATATCTGGTGTAGTCTTGATAACATAATCCTGCTGTACGGTATCGCTGTAATCATAATCCGTGCTTACCTTAAAGCCCATATCCTCTAATTTTTTCTGTGCTTCCGAAGACTTATAACCGGCTACGTCAGGAATCGGAACATCTCCTGCTCCGCTGCTGATACGGACAGTAACGGTATCGCCAGCCTTTACAGATTCACCCTTCTTCACACTCTGCTCGGCAATCTGTCCTTCCTCATAATCATCAGAGGAAATCTCCTCGCCTTCTTCTAACTTGATATCAAGCTTCTTATCTTTGATTTCATTCTGTGCTTCTTCAAAAGTAAGACCACGCAAATCAATCATTTCGATTTTATCTTCGGTGTCTGTTTCGGTTTCTGTTGCAATCTCTGTCTCGGTATCATTTTTCTTGTTGCCGCCAAATCGGAAAATTCCAAGGATATTACCAACCAGGCAAATGACGATTCCTACGATGATAACTGCAGCGACAATTCCCATAATAGTAACTGCTTTTTCCATCTTCGGATTGAGAATTCCATTCTCCTTCTCCTCATCCTCTGTTAATTCATCCTCATCCGGTTCTTCTTCCTCTCCTGCTTCTTCCTCTTCATCATAGGAAACTTTTCCGGAGCCTTCCCGGATCTGCTCTAATTCATCCTGTCCGATGACTCTTGTCTTATCATTGCTGCCAAGTGGAACCATGGTAACAAAATCTTCATTCGGACTAATCAGACATTTCTTTAAATCAATCAACAGTTCACCCATATTCTCATAACGGCGGTCCGGGTTCTTCTGGGTACATTTTAAAATAATCTTCTCTAAGCTGATTGGAAGGTCCGGTGTATACGCAGTTGGTGGAACCATTTCTTCCTGTAAATGCTGGATTGCTACCGCAACCGTAGTATCTCCATCAAAAGGAACTCTTCCGGTTACCATTTCATACATGACAATTCCAAGAGAATAAATATCACTCTTGCCATCTACGAAACCGTTTCTTGCCTGCTCCGGAGAAGAATAATGTACGGAACCCATAACATCTGAATTAATGGTGTTGGAAGTTGCTGCACGGGCAATTCCAAAATCGGTTACCTTTACTTTTCCTTCTGTGGAAATAATAATATTCTGTGGCTTGATATCACGGTGCACAATATTCTTATTGTGTGCAGCCTCAATACCTCTGCCTACCTGAATGGCAATGCTGACTGCTTCTTTGTAAGTCAGTTTGCCTTTCTTCTCAATATATGTCTTTAATGTGATTCCATCCACATACTCCATGACAATATAATGCATGCCGTTTTCGCTTCCGACATCATAGATATTTACGATGTTTGGATGCTCTAATCCTGCTGCTGACTGTGCCTCCGTACGGAACTTTGTCACAAAATTAACATCTTCACTGAATTCCTGCTTTAAAACCTTAATTGCCACAAAACGTCCTAAGACATGATCCTTTGCCTTATAAACATCAGACATTCCGCCTGCGCCTATTTTCCCAATAATTTCATAACGTTCTGCGATAAACATTCCCTCTGTTAACATATTTTCACCTCATCCGAAAATGGTTTTATTACAATTACTGTAATGTTGTCTTTACCGCCATTTTCATTGGCAGTCTTTACCAGTCTTTCTGCTTGTTCTGCAATATCACGCTGACTGAGCATAATATTTCTGATATCTGCATCCTCTACCATGTTGGTTAATCCATCGGTACACATAAGTATTTCATCTTCCGGATCCAGATTAATCTCAAAGAAATCCACATCCACTTCCGGGACTGCTCCGATTGCCCTTGTAATAATGTTTTTATCACGGTGATTCCGGGCTGTTTCTTTGTCCATCTCACCCATCCGCACCATTTCTTCTACCAGCGAATGGTCTTTCGTAATCTGCCTGATTTCCTGATTTACTACATATAGTCTGCTGTCTCCCACATTGGCAACCGTAAGCACGTTGTCATGAATGGTACAAATTACCAGAGTAGTTCCCATTCCCTTCATTTCCTCATGGTTATTCGCTTCCTCTAACAGCATGGTATTTGCCTGCTTTACTGCAGACTCAATAATTGCAGCCGGCTCTGACAATGTCGACTCACGAATCAGCTTCTCCAATGTCTCTACCGTATATCTGGAAGCATAATCTCCCGCTTTATGTCCTCCCATTCCATCTGCAACAATGAAAAGATTTGGCAGATTACCAATCGGCTGCTCAGAGGAAAAGACATAGTCCTGATTGGAGCTGCGCTTTTGTCCGATATCTGTAATTGAAAAAGTCTTCATGATAGTCCACCTACCTTTCTAAAAATTTCTTTCTTAACTGTCCACAGGCACCATCAATATCTCTGCCCATTTCCCTTCTAATAGTAACATTAATTCCGTTTTTTTCAAGTTTATTTTTAAATTTGAGGATTTCCTCATGGTCTGACTGCACATAATCCCGCTCTTTAATGGGATTTACCGGAATCAGATTAATGTGGCAGTTCATGCCGGAAACCAGCTTAACCAGCCGCTCTGCATCCTCATCCGTATCATTGACGCCGCCCACCAGACTGTACTCAAAAGTGATTCTTCGTCCTGTCTTGTCAAAATAATATCTGCAGGCATCTAAGACCTCGGAAAGCTCATAACTGTTGGCAACCGGCATCAGCTCTTTCCTCTTTTCCTGTGAGGATGCATGCAGGGAAAGTGCCAGTGTAATCTGAAGCTTCAAATCAGCGAGCTGCTTCATCCGTGGCACCAGTCCACAGGTAGATACCGTAAGATTTCTCTGGCTGATATGAAGTCCATGCTCGTCTGTCAGCAGTTCAATGAATTTTACAATATTATCATAATTATCCATAGGTTCTCCGCTTCCCATGACTACCACATTGGAAATACGTTCTCCGATGCTCTCCTGAATCCGGTATATCTGCTCTAAGATTTCCGATGGTGTCAGATTTCGCACCAATCCGTCCAGTGTTGATGCACAGAAACGGCAGCCCATACGGCAGCCCACCTGGGAAGAAACACATACGGAATTGCCATGCTTATATTTCATCAGCACACTTTCTATCATATTCCCATCTGCCAATGCAAATAAGTACTTTCTCGTTCCGTCAATCTTCGAAATCTGTACCAGTTCTTCTTCTAATACTATAAGGTCTGCTTTCTCTTTTAATGTCTCCCTTAAATTCTTCGAAAGATTTGTCATTTCATCAAAGGAGGTGACATGATGGATGTGCATCCATTCATATATCTGCTTTGCCCGGAATTTCTTCTCTCCCAGAGACAAAAGAAATTCTTCTAATTCTTTTAAATTCAAGGATTTTACATCAACTTTTTCTATCATACATTCTGTTTCCTTAATCTGGCAATGAAAAATCCGTCACTGCCTAATTCATCCGGCAGAATCTGTTCCATGCTTTCTACTTCAAATTCTTTATGATTTGCCGTAAACCATGCAACATTTTCTTCATTCTCTCCCGCATCAATGGTGCAGGTACTGTAAATCATTCTGCCACCCGGCTTCACATACTGATGAACCGTGGATAAAATCTCCCGCTGTAATGCGATCAGTGACTTGATCTCTTCCGGCTGCATCCGGTATTTGATGTCCGGTTTCTTCCGGAGCACACCCAGTCCGGAACATGGTAAATCGGCAATAACTACATCTGCTTTTCCGATACTGCCTTTATCTGATACACGGGCATCCCACTGCTCGGCTGTCATATTGGTCACCTGATGACGTCTGATATTCTCTTCTATCAAAGAGACTTTATACTCACTGACATCCCTGGTGATGACCCTTCCACTGCCGGAAAGCAGCTGTGCAATATGTATACTCTTTCCACCGGGTGCTCCGCACACATCAATGACAGTATCATTTGCTTTTACCTCTGCCGCCTCAGCCACCTTCATGGAGCTTAAATCCTGCACATAAAAAAGTCCTTCCGCAAATTCCGGAATGCTGCCAAGATAATCCACACCTCTTACATGCAATGCATAAGGAAGTTTTTCATCTATGTTCACTTCCATACCACGATTTTTTAAACGCTTCATCAATACTTCCGGTGTAATCTTCGTAAGATTACATCTTATGGTCAGTGGTTCTTCTTTCAAAAATGCTTCTGCTATCTTTTCAATCCGTTCCAGAGAATAATTTTTCTCCCAGAGCGTAATCATCCATTCCGGGATGGAACAGGTTACGGATAAATACTGTTTATAAGCTTTTTTCTTATCCGGGTATGCAATCTTATCAAGATTTCTTCCGATATTCCGAAGCACTCCATTGACAAATCCGGAAAGCTTTCCAAAGCCTTTTTTCTTTGCAAGCTTTACTGCTTCGTTGCAGGAAGCCGATACCGGAACACTGTCCATATATTTCATTTCATAGACGGCACTCCGGATAATACAACGGATTACCGGCTTCATTTTATTCACCTTCACACTGGAAAACTGATTGATAATATAATCAAGTTCCAGCATGCGCTCCAATGTGCCCTCGCTGACTCTGGTAATAAAGCTGCGCTCCTGTTTCTCAAGATACTGATATTTGGTCAGTACATCAGAAATCGCCACATGACTGTATATGCCATCCTTTGTTACCGCCAGCAAAATTGCAAGCACCAGTTCCCGGCTGTTCACCGAATCAGTCATCCCGTCGTCCTCCAAATAATAAAATCAGACGCAGTAACTGAAGAATCGCTGAAGCTGCTCCCGCTACATAAGTTAACGCTGCAGCTCCTAAAACTTTTCTCGTATAGCCCAGTTCCTGTTCTCCTAAGATTCCTGTCTCTCCAAGGATTCTTACTGCTCTTCTCGATGCATTAAATTCTACCGGAAGTGTTACAATCTGAAATAATACTGCCAGTGAAAAGCAGATGATTCCTGCTGTAATCAATGCCTGACCACTACGGCTGCTGATAAATAATCCAATCAGAATCAGCGGCCATGCCAGTGTAGAACCGATATTGGCTACCGGAACAATGGCACCACGAATGGTAAGCGGTGCATAATTCTTCTGATGCTGGATAGCATGTCCACACTCATGGGCTGCTACACCAACCGCTGCAACAGATGTCGAACCATAGACACTGTCTGAAAGACTTAAGGTCTTATTTCTCGGGTCATAATGGTCGGTAAGCTTTCCGGAAATATGGCGGATTTCCACATCATAAATGCCTGCTGCATTTAAGATTCTCTGTGCCGCCTGTGCACCTGTCATTCCGGACATACTGCGGTATTTTGAATATTTTTTAAACGTATTGTTTACATGGGCAGATGCCAGAAGGCAGATTACTGCACCAATAATTACTAAGAAATAAGTCGGGTCCCACCAATAATAATATGGCATATGAATTCCTCCTTTTTATTGCTGTTTTGTTCCAAGCACCGTTCCGTTTTCAATTGTAAATCCACGTAAGAAATCAGCAACCGGCATACGCTTTTTTCCTTCTAACTGCACTTCTTCCAGCGAAAGACGGTCAACGCCTGTCTGTATGACAAGGCTCTGTTTGTCTGCCTTTACCACTGTTCCCGGTGCAGCATCCGTATTGCCCGGATGTACCGTTGCCTTCCAGATTTTCAATGTCTTACCGGAAAGGTAAGTATAGGCACTCGGCCATGGATTCAGTCCACGAATCAGCCTCTCAATCTGCACTGCAGATAAAGACCAGTTAATCTTTCCCAATGACTTCTGAATCATTTTGGTATGCGTTGCAATCTCATTATCCTGTGGTGTATACACTGCTGTACCATCTTCAATGGATTTCATGGTTTCTACACATAATCGTGCCCCAGCATCCTGCAATTTATCAAAAAGGCTGCCACCGGTCTCCTGTGCATCCAGTTCCACAGCCACAGATGCTATCATATCTCCGGTATCCAGGCCTTCATCCATACGCATAATCGTTACGCCGGAAGCCTTCTCTCCATTGATTACTGCCCACTGGATTGGTGCAGCCCCACGGTATTTTGGAAGCAGGGATGCATGGACATTGATACAGCCATATTTTGGCATCTCTAAAATTTCTTTTGGAAGTATCTGTCCAAAGGCTGCTACCACAATGATGTCCGGCTGATATTTTGCCAGATATTCTATGCATTCTAGGCGACGTACCCGCTCCGGCTGATACACTTCAATTCCATAGGCGATTGCAGCTTCCTTTACCGGAGGATACTGCATGCTCTTTCCTCTTCCCTTGGGTTTATCCGGCTGTGTTACCGCAAGCACTACTTCATGGCCTGCTGCCACAATTGCCTCTAATGTACCCACCGCAAAATCCGGTGTTCCCATAAATATTACTTTCATTTCTAGCCCTCCTCATAGACTACGTCATGAAGCTCGCCCTCTACTTTTTCCATATACATATGTCCATCCAGATGGTCTAATTCATGACAGATTGCTCTTGCTAAAAGCTCTGTTCCCTCAATCTCATATTCATCACCATCTTCATTAAATGCACGGGCTTTTACATAATTTGGTCTTGTAACTGTTCCTGCCTTGCCCGGAAGACTTAAGCAGCCTTCATCTCCAGTCTGGGTTCCGGAAGTCTCGATAATCTCAGGATTAATCATAAGAATCGGGCCATCTCCGATATCAATAACTACCATTCTCTTTAAGATTCCAACCTGCGGTGCAGCAAGTCCCACACCATTGGCTTCATACATGGTTTCTAACATATCATCTGCCAGTTCTAAAATCTTTGGTGTTATCTCTTTAATTTCTTTACAGGTCTTTGTCAATACCGGATCTCCTACGGTCCGAATCTGTCTTAATGCCATTTTTGCTTCCTCCTTAAATTCCTTTCTCTAAAAGCCATTTACCGGGTCAAAATCAAATTGCACCGATATATTTTTTACTCCCTGTTTTTCTTCCATAAGCTGTTCTACTTTATCTTTTATCTGAATCAACACACCATAATCCGGGTGTTTGAAATAAAGTACTTTTTTATAAATGTCATTTACCTTGGCTACTGCTGCATCTGCTGGTCCAATCATCTGAAGCTTTTTATCAGCCTGCACTTTTTCCATGGTATCTGCAAGCTCTTTTGCACATGCATAGGCTTCTGCTTCTTCTTTTGATGCACAAAGCACAACCAGCATATGCCATACCGGCGGATAACGCATTGCCTGCCGGTAGAAAATTTCCTCTTCATAGAACTGGTTATAATCCTGATTCTTTGCACAGATGACGCTATAGTGCTCCGGATTATAAGTCTGGATAATGACCTCTCCCGGTTTCTCACCTCGTCCTGCCCTTCCGGCTGCCTGGGTCAGAAGCTGAAAGGTTCTCTCAGCGGCATGATAATCGGATACATAAAGAGATAAGTCTGCCGCCAGCACTCCTACTAATGTTACATTTGGAAAATCATGTCCTTTTACAATCATCTGGGTTCCAATCAGGATATCTGCTTCCTGATTGGCAAATGCGGAGAGGATTTTCTCATAGCTGTCTTTGCTTCTTGTGGTATCAAAATCCATCCGAAGAATCCTTGCCTTAGGAAATTCTTTTTTTACCAGTTCCTCAATTTTCTGGGTTCCGGCTTTAAAACCACTGATATATTTTGAACCACAGTTCGGACATATCTTAACATGATTTTGCTCATAACCACAATAGTGACATATCAGTTTTCCATTATTATGTGCATGCAATGACACATCACAGTGGGGACATTTCATTACATGACCACAGGCACGGCAGGATACAAAGCCTGCCATTCCCCTGCGGTTAATAAATAGCATAACCTGTTCTTTCCGCAATAACCGCTGCTCTATTTTTTTATGAAGGCTTCTGCTTAAAATCGAAAAGTTTCTTGCCTTTAATTCTTCTCTTAAGTCCACAATTTCACATTGCGGCAGTGGCTTTTCCTTCACCCGCTTATCCATGGAAAGGAGTAAATAATCACCCTTTTTCGCATGATAAAAGCTTTCTATGGAAGGGGTCGCCGAGCCTAAAATCACGGTGGCACCGGACATTCTCGCCCGCTCTATTGCGGTTTCCCTTGCATGATACCTTGGTATCGTCTCACTTTTATAAGTGCCCTCATGCTCTTCATCTATTATAATATACCCAAGATTTGAAAAAGGTGTGAACAAAGCAGAACGAGGGCCAATCATAACATCAATTTCACCTTTTTTTGCCCGTTCAAACTGGTCGGAACGCTCTCCCGGTGACAGTTTCGAATTCATAATGGAAACCCGGTCGCCAAACCTATGGTAAAACCGCATCACCGTCTGATAGGTCAGTGCAATCTCCGGAATTAATACGATGGACTGCTTTCCCCTGCCGGCAGCTTCTGCAATCAGCTCCATGTAGACTTCTGTCTTACCGCTTCCGGTCACTCCGTGAATGAGGCACGGCTTCTTTTCTGTTCTGGCATTTTCTATCACTGCATCCACCACTTTTTGCTGCATTGCATTTAAGGTCAGGGTATAGGCTCCCTTCTCCTGTGTACGGACAGGGTTACGGTAAGTCCGCACTTCTTCTACCGTTATAACGCCCTGCTGCATCATTGCTTTGATGACATCTGCCGTAATATGAAGCTTTTTGGTTATTACATCATAACTTAAGACAGTTTCTTCTAACAGTGCTTCTAACAGTCTTGCCCTAGCAGTTCTGTGCTTTCTTTTCAATTCTTCCAAAAGGCTTGCCGCCTCGTTAAAGGGAAGTACAAGACGCACCAGACGGCTCTTTTTTTCCTTTGCTTTCTCTTTAATCGGAATCACTGTCTTTAATGCCTGGTTCATGGTTCCGCCATAATTTTTACGCATCCATGCTGCCAAGGCAATAAACTGTGATTCGATTTGCATGGCATTGTTATCAACAGCTTTAATGTCCTTTAATTTTGCCGTGTCAAATTCTGCTTTATCTGTCAGTTCTATCACGTAGCCCTTTATCGTCCGGTTTCCAAAGGGAACAATGACCTGCATTCCTTCCGTTATCTCATCCTTTATTTCCGGTGGAATCCGATACTGAAAAGTTTTATCTAATTTTTCATGAGAAATATCAATTATGATATTGGCATATTTTGCCATAGATTCACCTCATATACTGTTCTCTATCATTTCCCGTTCGTTCATCGGATAAAAATGTCCTTCTATCTCCTGATACTCTTCATGACCTTTTCCTGCCACTACAATCAAATCGCCCTCCTGTGCCTGGGAAATAGCATAAGAAATGGCTTCTCTTCTATCCGGGATAATTTTATACTTTCCTTTCGTTCTCTTCATTCCCTGTTCGATGTCAGAAAGGATTGCCTCCGGCTTTTCATATCTTGGATTATCCGATGTCAATATCGTGACATCCGAAAGTCTTCCGGCTGTCTCACCCATCTGAAACCTCCGCAGCGGAGAACGGTTTCCACCGCAGCCAAACAATAATACCAGACGCTTGGGCTGATACTGCCGCAATGTCTTTATCAGGGATTCCAGACTTGCCGCATTATGGGCATAATCAATGACTACATCAAATTTATCTGAAATTCTTACTTCTTCAATTCTTCCTTTTACTGAAACATTTCTTAAGGTTTTCCTTATCGTCTCCGGGGAAATTCCAAGGAGATATGCTGCTTCCATGGCAGCAAGGGAATTATATACATTGGCAGTTCCGGGCATTTTTAATACGATTTCATCCTTTATCCACCCGGTTGTCTGATATGTGACATTTAATCCACGACTGCTTCTTTCATATACGATATGCTCCGCTTTTACATCGCAGGGTTGTTCGATTCCATAAGTATAAACCGGAGCCTCAAGATTCGCTGTCATAAAACCATGATATTTATCATCTGCATTGATACAAATCATCCGGCTACGCTCAAAAAGCCGTTTTTTACAGCAGGCATACTCCCGAAAACTCCGATGCTCCCCCGGTCCGATATGGTCCATGGACAGATTAGTATAAATTCCAATGGCAAAGGTGATTCCTTCCACCCGGTAATGCTTCAGTCCCTGGGAGGATACTTCCATCACACAACAACTGCATCCGGCATCCGCCATTTCCCGCAGTTCCTTCTGTAATACCAGGGCATCTGGTGTCGTATTGCTGCCTGGCTTTTTTAATCCATCGCTTCTTCGTATGCCAAGAGTTCCGATCAGTCCGCATTTTACCCCGGCTTCCTTTAACATCTGATACAGCATACAGGCCGTCGTGGTCTTTCCTTTTGTTCCGGTAATTCCTATCATCTGCATGGCTTCTGCCGGTGCACCATAATAATTTCTGGCTATCCATGCCATGGCTTCACTGGTATTGCGTACCCGGATGACTGTCACATCACCTTCCACCCAGACATGCTTTGATACTACACAAACTGCTGCTCCTTTACGAATTGCCTGAGCAAGATAATCATGCCCATCTTCCCTGCTTCCCGCAAGGCAGATAAACATGCTTCCTCTGACCACCTGTCTGGAATCATGGCAGATATGTGTCACCTTACAATCCATCGTTCCCCGTGTACAAATATATGTAACCTGCTTTAGTAAATCCTTAAGATATGCCATAGACGTATCCTTAAAAATACACTTTTATCATTATATGCTACCGGGTGGGTTTTTACAAGTTTTCCACTTTTTATTTATGAAAGATTTCATAATTTCTTACAGATATTTTATGAAATCACGAAACAGGGTAATGCTGCGAATGTATTTATTGTGTAATCGAAATAACCGGATGTTCACGAAATCCGAATGCAACATAATGACCTGTAAGAAGCACTAAGAATTCTGATATTGTTATGATTTGTTCCGGCAACCAGCGCAAATTCACATCCATGTTCATATGCGCTTCGCTGCCACATCCATGTGTCAGCGTTGCCTGTTTTTATACAGAATTCCAAGTGCTTCTAACAGTCCTTATCATGCATTCGTCCTTTCGTGAACACCCAGTTATTTCACACACAAAAATTACCAGTTGCATTCCATCCCTGTTTCATAATTTCATAGTATTTTTCTAAATTCAAAGGAGATACTTTTCTTATGATGAAGAATAATTTTATGATATGCGGACTCACGGGCTGGTGCATGGAAATTATCTTCACCTCCCTTGATTCTATCCGCAATAACAATTTTAAACTGACGGGGCATACTTCTATCTGGATGTTCCCGATTTATGGCATGGCGGCGGTTATTCCGCCGGTTTATAAGCACATTCATAAACTGCCTGCCATCTTCCGGGGTTCCATTTACTCTGCCGGTATCTTTGTCTGTGAGTATCTGACCGGAACCTTCTTAAAGAAAAAGGGCATCTGTCCATGGGATTACAGCAATGCCAAAACCAATATCAACGGTGTCATCCGCTTAGACTATGCGCCTCTCTGGATGATGGCAGGTCTCCTATTTGAACGTGTTACCACTGTTTCCCGGAGAAAATCTTAAATCCCCTTTCCTGCATAAAACAGCATCGCACGGAACTTCTTTATTAAGTCCGTGCGATGCCTGAATCCTGCAATGTCCTGTTACGCTTATGAGTCTAAATCATCAATATCTGCGCCAGCTCCAATATCTAACGTATTTAAAGTACGGCGTTTCATTCTTGCAATTTCGGATGCTTTTAAGATGTAATTTTTTACTTCCCTGGAATGTTTGATATGTGTCAGCCGAAGCTCCGGTGTGGTAACATCTCCGGTATAACAGATTACAGTTCCAAGTCCGAACATCCGCTCCAGCAAAGTTGCCGTTAATTTTACATCCTGTACCTTATACATATAGCAGTCATTTTCTTCAATTTTGAATAAGCCTGCATCTACAGTAATTACACTTGGTTTGATGTTATATTTGGTAAAGGTCCATGGCAGACCGAAAAAGAGTATTCTCTTGCGTTCTGTGTACTGGGCATCCTCATCAAAGTCCATCTGCATGTCATTTCTTTCCTCAATCATTTTTGCTCTCCTTCTCTTTGCATCACCTTATGATACCCTACTTTATCATATACTGAAAAATTTTTCAAATTTCAGAATATTGCGTCTTTATATTTTACCTTGAATTTTATATTTTATTATTATATGATAGTAAAAATGCCTAGATGACATTACTAAAAACATCATACAGGAGGAATCTTATGCGACACTTAATGAGTCCCCTCGATTTATCTGTAGAGGAGCTGGATCAACTGCTGGATTTAGCAGGTGATATTGAAAAAAATCCACAAAAATATGCACATGCCTGTGATGGCATGAAACTTGCGACCTGTTTCTATGAACCAAGTACCCGTACCCGTCTTAGTTTTGAAGCTGCCATGTTAAACCTTGGTGGTTCTGTTCTTGGTTTTGCCAGTGCAGACAGTTCATCCGCAGCAAAAGGCGAAAGTGTTTCCGATACTATCCGAATCATTTCCTGTTACGCAGATATATGTGCCATGCGTCATCCAAAGGAAGGGGCACCTCTCGTAGCTTCCCAGAAATCTTCTATTCCAGTAATCAACGCCGGTGATGGCGGTCATCAACATCCAACCCAGACATTAACTGATTTATTAACCATTCGTTCTTTAAAAGGAAAATTAGACAATATGACAATCGGTTTATGCGGTGATTTAAAATTCGGCCGGACTGTTCACTCTCTGATTAATGCACTGATTCGTTATCCCGGAATCCGCTTCGTTCTTATTTCTCCGGAAGAACTTAAAATTCCGGACTATATCCGCGAAGACGTTCTGGTAAAAAATAATATTCCGTTTGAAGAAGTAACAAGACTGGATGATGCAATGCCAAAACTTGATATTCTTTATATGACAAGAGTGCAGAAGGAACGTTTCTTCAATGAAGAAGATTATGTCCGTCTGAAAAACTATTACATATTAGACAAGGAAAAAATGAAACTTGCCAAGGACGATATGTATGTTCTTCATCCACTTCCTCGTGTCAATGAAATATCCGTAGAAGTAGATGATGACCCAAGAGCTGCTTATTTCCGTCAGGCACAGTACGGTGTCTATGTGCGAATGGCTCTGATTCTTACACTATTAAAATGGAGGTAATCAATATGTTAAATATCAGTGGAATTCATGAAGGTTTCGTTCTCGACCATATCAAAGCCGGTATGAGCCTTTCTATCTATCATAATTTAAAGCTGGACAAGTTAGACTGTACCGTTGCTATTATCAAAAATGCCAAAAGCAATAAAATGGGAAAAAAGGACATCATCAAAGTAGAATGCCCGATTGATGCCTTAGACTTAGATATTTTAGGTTTTATCGACCACAATATTACCGTAAATATTATCAAAGGCGATAAAATCGTTGAGAAAAAAGAACTGCACCTTCCAAAGCAGGTAAAAAATGTAATCCGTTGCAAGAACCCACGCTGCATCACTTCCATCGAACAGGAATTAGACCAGATTTTCCTGCTCACAGATGAAAATGAAGAAACCTATCGCTGCAAATATTGCGAAGAAATGTATACCGACTACGGTTTTCGCGCATAAGTAAAATTGTTAAAAAGTGCACAGGAACGAATTCCTGTGCACTTTTTATGAAACTATATAACTGCTTTTCTTTATTTCCCCTAGAAAAAACTTACAGTTTTATCTTTTTATCCTGACAATTGTCCACAGATTTTCTCTACATCATAGTCTGGTGCCATATCTCTTGCCAGTTCATATATATTTTGAATTTTTTCCGGAGTTTCTTCTAGCATATCCGCAATTTCTTCTACAGATTTTCCTTTTTTCATTTTCTTTATTACAAGTGAAACTAAACTCTGCTCTATTCCATGCTCGACTCCTGCCTCAAATTCTGCTTTCCTTAATTTCTTTTCCTCTTCCTCTTTGTCATATTCAAATATACTCATAGCAATTACCTCCGCCTGATTTTTCCTAAGGAAATCTGCCAGAATATTTTCATGGATGCATTCTGCAACTGCTTTTTGTACAGCAGCATCTACTGGCATCTGTTCCGTAAAAACACGCACTTTTGCGACATAAATGGAATATTCCCTCAATATCTGGCACTGGGACATTAACTCCGTGTTGTGCCCCACATTCACATTAAATGTGGTAACAACAAGCTCCAAAGATGGATTGTCTGTTGCATGATAAAACGCATCTGACAGCCGTCTGGTACAACAATCCTCTATCGGCATGCTTCCGTTATAAAATACAATAAAATGGGGATTGGGAATTTTCTGTAATGCAGAAGAATATAGGGATTTCTTATCTACAAGCCTCTGGTATTCTGCTGCAATATAAAATAAATCCCGAAGCGGAATGTTCGGATTTATTGTGGATTGATGTTCATATAGATAAAGATTCATATCCAGAATAAAAGCCAGGTCATTCTTCATTCCCATATAAATAGCATTTTCTAAAGTTACAATTTCCAGTGCATCTGCATCCGTATAATTACTGCCATTAACCGCATTATAAAGTGACAGCAAAGCTTCCTTTTCCGAAAATAGCATGCGAAAAATAGTGTCCTTGAATTTACGGTTTGCTACCGGTGTGTTTTCAGTTGTTTCTCTTGTCATAGGCAAGTTCTCCTTGTATGTGGCAGGAGAACCATTGCTACAAAATCCACTGCTGTACCTCTCCTGCTTTTTTGATTAATTAGTGAATAAAAGCATAGATAGATACAGAAATGTCATGTTCAAAATGAAACAAGATTTGAATAATAGAATTTGCTATTTCGATTGTATTAATGTATGCTTTTTTGTATTTTAACATATGTCGCACAATGGGACAAGATGGAAAAGTGCACAGGAACGAATTCCTGTGCATAATTATTAGCATATAGATAAAAAGGAAGCAACAGATTACTCTGCTGCTTCCTTTTATGTCATCGATATTATTACATAATATCAACGATTACTTTTTTGTTTTCTTTTGAGGCTGCTGCTTTCACAACAGAACGGATTGCCTTTGCAATGCGTCCCTGTTTTCCGATTACCTTACCCATGTCGGACTGAGCTACGCGCAGTTCCAATACGATGGCTTTCTCGTTCTCTGTCTCTGTGACATTGACCTCATCCGGGTAATCTACAAGTGATTTTGCAATTACTTCTACTAATTCCTTCATAGGTACACCTCACTATTTTACGATACCGGTTGCTTTGAAGATACGGTTTACGGTTTCTGTTGGCTGTGCGCCGTTTGCTAACCATTTCTTAGCCAGTTCTTCATTTACATGGTACTCACTAGGATCCTTAGTTGGGTCATAAGTTCCAATCTCTTCGATGCATTTTCCATCTCTTGGGGAACGGGAATCTGCAACTACGATTCTATAGAAAGGAGCCTTTTTCTGTCCTAATCTTCTTAATCTAATCTTTACTGCCATTACTGTTTCACCTCCTTGAATTATGCTATCCTAAGCAAATGCTTATATGTTAAAAAGGAAACTTGAATTTTCCCATTTTACCACCGCGTCCACGTCCACCCATAAGTCCGGGCATCTGTTTCATCATTTTCTTCGCCTGTTCAAACTGCTTTACCAGACGGTTTACTTCACTAATATCTACGCCTGCACCTTTTGCAATCCGGTGCTTACGGCTCGGATTCAAAAGTGAAGGATTACTTCTTTCCTTCTTTGTCATGGAATAGATGATGGCTGTTGTACGTGCCATATTTTTCTCAGCTTCACCTTCATCAATATCCGGCATCTTTCCGCCGCCCAGTCCTGGCAGCATTCCAAGAATATTACCAAGACCGCCCATTTTCTTCATCTGTTCCATGGAAAGCAGATAATCATCAAAGGTAAAGTCTGCTTTCTTCAGACGCTGCTGCATGTCTTTGGCTTTCTCTTCATCTATATCAATCTCACTCTGTGCTTTTTCAATCAATGTAAGCACATCGCCCATGCCAAGAATTCTGCTTGCCATACGGTCCGGATAGAACTGTTCCAAATCGGAAAGTTTCTCACCCATACCAACATAAAGAATCGGCTTTCCGGTTACCGCACGGATGGATAATGCTGCTCCACCCCGGGTATCACCGTCTAACTTCGTCAATACGACTCCGTCAATTCCAATCTTCTCGTCGAACGTTCCTGCCACATTTACGGCATCCTGTCCGGTCATGGCATCTACAACCAAAATGGTCTGTGCCACATCGACATTTTCTTTTATCTCAATCAACTCATCCATCATATCTTCATCTACATGAAGACGTCCGGCGGTATCTAAGATTACAACCTGATTGCCATTCTTTGCTGCATGCTCAACTGCCGCTTTTGCAATATTTACCGGCTTATTCTTATCGCCCATGGAGAATACTTCAACTTCCTGCTTCTCTCCATTGATTTTCAACTGCTCAATAGCAGCCGGACGATACACATCACAGGCTGCCAGCAGTGGTTTCTTGCCCTTCTGCTTTAACTTACCTGCAATCTTGGCGGTTGTGGTGGTTTTACCAGCTCCCTGAAGACCTACCATCATAATAACGGTAATCTGCTGTCCCGGGCGAAGTGCTATCTCCGTTGTCTCGGAACCCATGAGCTTAACCATCTCTTCATTTACAATTTTAATTACCATCTGTCCAGGATTCAGTCCGTTCATTACATCGGAACCGATTGCACGCTCCTGCACCGCTTTGGTAAACTGTTTTACTACCTTAAAGTTAACATCTGCTTCAAGCAGAGCCATCTTTACTTCTTTCAGTGCTGCCTTCACATCATCTTCCGTAAGCCTTCCCTTACTGCGAAGATTCTTAAATACATTTTGAAGTTTCTGTGAAAGACTGTCAAATGCCATATTACAGCTCCTCCAATATTTCTCCCGAAATTCTCTCTATTTCATCAATTACTGTATCCTTGCGTCCTGCCCGGAAGCTTTCCGCTAATTTGTTAATCTCTTCTACCTTCTGCTTCGTCTCTAAGAATTTCTTCACCAGATGAAGCTTCTCTTCATAGCCTTCCAGCATCTTATTACACCGCTTAATCAGGTCATGTACACCCTGGCGGCTGATGCCCTCGCAGGAAGCTATCTCGCCTAAAGATAAATCATTGAACACGAAATCTTCGTAGATTCTTCTCTGATGTTCATTGAGCAGCTCTCCATAAAAATCATATAAATAAGCCTGTTCTACTTTTTCTTCCATGCTCTCACTCCTTGCGACCTTAGCTATCATACTATAAAGCAGGCAGGGTGTCAAGTATTTTTTCTTGACACCCTGCTTTTTCTTTTTATAACCAATATTATTTTATATGTTATAAAGCAATGTTCCGTTTCTTTTCCATTGTTTCTAATATAGAAGTAAAGGTAACTTTCTTATCCATCCAGTTTCCAACAATAGCGATTCCTTTTCCCATGGTAAATGCTGCCGCAATGGTTCCGATACCCAGTCCCATGATTTTTCCCAGGCAAAAATATGTCATACCGGCAGTTACCAAAAGACAAATTACATCGAATCCGATTTTGATTCTGGCATACGGTACTTTCGTAATATCTGCCACTTCTCTCGGGAATAAATCCGTTGGAATAATTGGAAGTTTGCATCGATTGGATAATGCAATTCCAATGCAGATAATCAGATAACTCAGTGCAAAATAAAGTATCCGAAGCGGAATATTAAGCGGAAGTCTTGTAATCCAGAGCTCATGCACATCCATCATTTCGCCAAATGCAAATCCTACCACAAAGCTGAATAAGTAGGAAGGCACAAATTTCTTTCTCATAATCATCAAAGAAAGAACTAATAAGCCCTGAAATATGTATGTCCACGTTCCTAATGTCAGTTTTGGAAACACCTGATGAAATGCATATGGTACGCTGGATATTGCCGAAATTCCCGAACCGGACTGCAACATCAATAATACACCAAGACTGTTTATTATTACTGCAATGATAAGTGCTGCTTCTCCCCGTAGCACCATTTTCTTCTGTTCCATTCTATTACACGCTCTTTTCTTTCTTTTTTCCGAATATTTGTTATACGCTCCTTTTTTCGATTCGTCAAGAAATTTTGGAGTTGCAAAGTCTGCCACTGTAGTTTCCTGCAGATATTTAACCATAAACTATCTGGGCAATTCATTACGCATCAAGACCACGTAAGGGCTGAAAGGGGTACTAAGAATTTCCACTACATGCTTTTCTTCCTGCAACCGGTGCATATTCGCATCCATGCTCAGATGCACCTCGCAGGCACATCCCTGTGCCTGCGTTGCTAAATATATCAGGAAATTCCAAGTCCCCCTAACACCCCTTACCAGGCTTGTCAACGAATGATTTGCCCTGATAGTTTGCGGTATATTCGAATCTGCATTTCAAATTACACCTAAAGAACCTGTCACCAGCAGCTTCTTGCGGATGCTTTGTAACAACAAAAAAGGGGCTGTAAAATAAGTCCCTAATTAAGAAACGCCAACTCCGGCAAATGTCGGTTTTGGCGTTTCTTTGTATGAATTTTTCTATTTTTGATC